>NZ_JBHTIU010000067.1:0-12309 GCF_042677205.1 Paenibacillus residui | reverse complement strand
AGGCGCAGGGCGACCGGGTGGTCCGGCATGCGGACCGCGACCGTCGGCAGGCCGGCCGTCACGTTGGCGGCGACGGCGCCGGGCTTGGCCGGCAGCACCAGCGTAAGCGGGCCGGGCCAGAAGGCGTCCATTAGACGCCGGGAGGTCTCGTCGAGGCGATCCGCATCCGTCAGATCGCCTAGTTGAGACCTGTCGGCTATATGGACAATCAGCGGGTTGTCCGACGGCCTGCCCTTGGCCGCGAAGATACCCGCCACCGCTTCCGCGCTGCGGGCATCCGCTCCGAGACCGTAGACGGTCTCCGTCGGGAATGCGACCCGCTTGCCTTCCCGCAGCCAGCGGGCGGCTTCCTGCAAGCCCGAATCCGCAGCCTCTATCTTCTGTGGATTCATGATCCACACTTTAGTCATCTTCGGTTCATCCTTTATCATTGTGTTTATTTATTTCATTTCTACCTAGCCCCGCTCGGGAGCGACTTTATTGTACCCAACCAATAACAACTTGTAAACGGAAATCAACCATCCCCGTTAGGAGTGAGATGTTTAGTAGGGATGGAGAGATTCGGAAGGTCGTACGGCACAATAATGATCCAAAAAGGGGGATCACTTGAAAAATCGCCGACATTTTTATAAGTAATGGCGCGGAACAAGCGGCATAGGGATCAATAATCATAAAATGTCCCGATTCGAGCCCTCGCTCTTCCTAATAGGTAAAAAGCGCAAAAGTGCATCTTTTCCAATCAAGCCAACCCGATTTAGAGAAAAAGCCTGCAATTGTGCGCCAATTTTAACCATCTATACCCGAAATGGGACAAACTAGATAAAAAAGAGGCATTTTTGCAGGAATATTTCCGATGGAATATAAAGATTTGCCTAAAAGATGTAAAAATGCATCTTTTCTATAACTGATTGAGCACGCAAGCTTTGAGCCTGTCATAGGCTGCTCCGCTTGAAACCCGTTCATCCGAAATTGCCTATCTTGCTACCGTCCCACTATTGAAGTGGTGCCTACGCAAACCATCCTTTCACCCAGGACAGCAAGCCTTGAAGCAGATCCCACAGGAAAAACCTTACCTCCCGGTCAGCCGGTGCCTGGAGAGAAGCTTGCCGAAGCGAGTCGTCCTCCTGCTGAGCCTTGCTTTGCCCATCGCCGCCTTTGGTATCCTTGGCAAGCTGAGAAGCACCTTGTCCCTCCTCCGTCTTCCCTTTAGATGAAGTGGAGTCCTCCTTGTCTTGGGCGACGGCTTGACCGGAAGCAACGTCAACGAAGCATAGCGGCGGGAAGAGCACGCACCACCAGTTCTGTCCCTGGCCGCTGCCTAATGTAACTTTAAGAGCTTCGTAATCTCCGGCCGGATATACGCGGCTGCCATAGAGCTTGGTCGGAAATTCAGCGCTTCCCAACTCTACTTTAAATTCGTAGTCGTAGCCCCGTTTTTCCAGAATTTCTGCAATCAACTCACGAAAAACCGGCAAATGTGCTTCCACCTGCTCCCTAGCTTCCTCAATGGAGGCAGGGCCGGTTACCCAGCCGTTCATCTCTTCAACGATCGCATCGCGGATCAAACGTTTGATCGCCTGATCCTGTACCGAATCGGAATTGGCCAATATTCTTAGGCGGATCGCCTCCTCCGGAATACCCGATTGGAAGACAGCCGCGTTGGTTTTGTTCGATTCCCAGCAAAATAACAGAACAATAAGGGCAAAAGCGATATAACCGTATTTATGAAAGGATACTCTTCTTACCATTGGAATCTATCTCCTCTCCTGAATGCCTACTATCCAGTATGGCCTTCCCGAGAAGGAGTTATACTATATCTCAATATTTTTAGTAGATTGATAGAATCCTTTAAAAAGTGTCCTTAGCAGCCCAATATAGGGGGGTGGCTGTCGGCTTGGGAACCTGATTTATGAAAGACGGGATCAACTGTCCGACTGAACCCGTCCTGGTCACGAATGGTCTAAATTGTAGCGAAGCTTTCAGCGCCAGGCCAGAACATGCCTCTCTATCCCCGCCAGATCGGTAACAATTTGGGTCTCCGACCATTTTCCTTCCCGCTTAAGCATCTCTTCGACCGCCCTTGCCTGGCCCTGCCCGACCTCAAAGCCGACCAATGCAGGAGGGGCAGTCAACTTGTCCATGTCAATCAGGAACCGGCGATAATAGTCCATCCCGTCTTCCCCTCCGTGAAGCGCGAGATGCGGCTCATATTGGCCCACTTCCTTTTGCAGTGAAGGCATGTCCCCGGATGGAATATACGGTGGATTGGAGACGAGAATATCGATTTCTGCCCTCTTCCGAATGAGCGGATCGAGCAAATCTCCAAGCATAAACTCGATCCGTCCTTCTCCGGTATGCTTTGCCCCGTTCAATTTGGCAACCTGCAGAGCCTCCTCCGACAGGTCCGTAGCCCATATCCGCCATTCCGGACATTGAACGGCCACAGTCACCGCGATAGCGCCGCTTCCCGTCCCAACATCGACCAGAAGCGGTTCTTGCTCTGGCCACATTCGTTTTCCCTGCTTGATCAGGGCTTCCACCAGAAGCTCGGTCTCGGGGCGTGGAATGAGAACTGCCGGTGTAACCGTATAAGAGAGTCCATAAAACTCCTGCTCTCCTATAATATACTGTACAGGCTCTCCGCTTGCTTTCCGTTGGATGGCCACCTGCCATGCAGACATCCGGTCTTCGGGAAAAGACTCCTGCCAATTCAAGAGCAGCCGGTTGCGGTCCCACCCCAGTACATACTGGAGAAGCAGCTCGGAGCAGGCTCCGGCATCCGGAACCCCCTGCCCCTGTAAAAAAGAAGAAGCCCATATATAGGCTTCCCGAATCGAAGAAGGCCGGTTGACATTCATCGGCTTACTCCCCTTTTTCCAACTGTTCGGCTTGTGCCGCTACGGTTAACGCTGAGATGAATTCTTCCATATCCCCATCCATTACGGATTCCAGCCGATGAACGGTCATACCTATGCGATGGTCGGTGACCCGGCTTTGCGGAAAGTTATAGGTACGAATTCGTTCGCTCCGGTCTCCCGTTCCGATCTTGTTCTTGCGCTCCGAATCGTACTTCTGCTGCTCTTCCTGTAAAAATTTATCGTAGATACGGGCACGCAATACTTGCAATGCTTTCTCTTTATTCGAGTTCTGGGATTTGCCGTCCTGACAGGTGGCCACTATTCCCGTTGGCAGGTGGGTAACGCGAACCGCCGATTTGGTCGTGTTGACGGACTGTCCTCCCGCCCCGCTCGAGCAGAATGTATCTACACGGATGTCGCTTTCCTTGATTTCCACTTCTACTTCCTCGGCTTCCGGAATGACTACAACTGTCGAGGTCGAAGTATGAATCCGTCCTCCCGATTCCGTCACCGGTATCCGCTGCACACGGTGTGCCCCGCTCTCATATTTGAGCTTGCTGTAGGCCCCTTTACCGGACACCATGAAGATGACCTCTTTAAAGCCTCCCAGATCATTCAGGCTGGCTTCCAAAATTTCCGTCTTCCAGCCTTGACGGTCGGCATAACGCGTGTACATCCGATAAAGATCGGCAGCAAACAGCGCCGCTTCGTCTCCTCCGGCTGCACCGCGAATTTCGACAATGACGTTCTTGTCGTCATTCGGGTCCTTGGGAAGCATTAATATTTTGATCTGCTCCTCCAGCTGTTCCCTGCGCTCCTCTAGCTCATCAATCTCCATTTTGACAAGATCGCGCATTTCATCGTCCAGCTTTTCATTCTGCATTGCCTTGGCATCGGTCAGCTGTTCGATTACCATTTTATACTCGGTGTAGGCATCATAAGCTTCCTGGAGGTCGGATTGTTCTTTGGAATATTCTCTTAATTTTTTGGTATCGTTAGCTACGTCCGGATCGCAGAGCAATTCGCTCAGCTTCTCATAACGATCGGCCAACGATTGGAGCCGGTCTAACAAGCGCACTCACCTCTTGACAAGGATGGATTAATCAATCGTTCGATCTTTCTTGGGTTGCGTAAATGGCGAGATTTCATATCGCTTTATATGATTCTGGCTTCAGGAACCTTCCCATATCGGGTTAAAATTCCGTCCGCTCACATCTATACATTAAAGCGGAAATGCATTACATCTCCGTCCTGAACTACATAATCTTTACCTTCCAGACGCAGTTGGCCTTTTTCCTTGGCTGCGTTCATAGATCCGGCTGCAACCAAGTCCTCATAGGACACAACCTCGGCACGGATAAAGCCCCGCTCGAAGTCGGTATGAATAACGGCCGCCGCCTGAGGCGCTTTCGTTCCCTGGCGGATGGTCCAGGCCCGTACTTCCTGTACTCCTGCTGTGAAATAAGTATACAAGCCCAGAAGCTTATAAGCGGCCCGAATAAGCCTATCCAGTCCGGACTCCTTCAGTCCGAGCTCCTCCAGGAACATTTCGCGGTCCTCACCCTCGAGCTCCGCGATTTCCGATTCTACCTTGGCGCTGATCGGAACTACCTCTGCGCCTTCCTTAGCCGCGTATTCTCTTACCAGCTGAACATAAGGATTGCCATCGGCATTGCCGGCCTCGGCCTCGCTTACATTCGCTGCATACAGTACAGGCTTGATTGTCAACAAATGAAGATCGCGGATCAGCAGTTTCTCCTCATCGCTAAGCTCGACACTGCGGGCCGGTTTGTCCGTCAGCAGAGCTTCCTTGATCTTTTCCAGACATTCTACCTCGGCCGCGTATTTTTTATCCCCGCTTTTCATATTTTTACGGGAACGGTCGATTCTTTTCTCAACGGAGTCCAAATCGGCCAGAATCAGTTCGAGGTTAATGGTCTCGATATCGTCAATCGGGTTCACTTTACCCGACACATGTGTAATATTCTCATCCTGAAAACAACGGACAACATGAACAATGGCGTCCACTTCGCGAATATGGGCCAAAAATTTATTCCCCAGGCCTTCTCCCTTACTGGCTCCTTTGACAAGCCCGGCAATATCGACAAATTCAAAGGCTGTCGGAACGATCCGGTTAGGCACGACGATCTCTGCAAGCTTCTGCAGACGTTCATCGGGAACTTCAACGACCCCCACGTTCGGATCGATCGTACAGAACGGATAGTTGGCGGATTCCGCCCCTGCTTGGGTTATCGCGTTAAACAAAGTGGATTTTCCCACGTTAGGTAAGCCGACAATACCTGCTTTCAAAGCCATTTAGGACAACTCCCTTATTATATACGTCAATCAAGTCATCAAGATATTATACCGCATATTAAGAAAAAGCTCCAGAGACTTATACGGGAGCGGTTCCATTTGAAGGAAATCGACAAGGCATAGCCGGTTTGACTGTTTATTGTGAGAAGTTCCTTTTGGGCACAAAAATCCCCGTCAGCCGGTCGCTAACGGGGATTCGTAGGTTGAAAAGATTTAATTATTCTACAACACCGTATATGATCTCTGACTAAATCCTCATGCTGTCACCCTAACTCTTCTCACATTGGAATTCACAGAGTCGTTACTGGATCATTCGTCAGATCGTTGGATTGGATGGAGTAACTTCGGCTTAAGGGTTTAATCTGATATTATTAGAATCAACCCTATATTGAGATTTAGCGACAACTGAATATTAGTTCTGAACGTTATTATAAAGAGAGCGGTGAAAGGAGAATTACAATGAAGCTTTATATTCTTGCCATCTTCATTCTGCTTACTAGTTGTACACTGTCACCAAATAATGATCCTCATGAGTCTACCGAGTTCGAAAGCCCGCCATTTTCACTTCAACCTTCATCTTACCCATCTCCGCAATCAACTCCCCAACCTTCAACCCATCCAATATCTGAAAGTAAACAATTAGCTCATTCTATGCTTAAAGATGCTTCTAGTAATCAATTCGATGATATCGAAAATATCGTTGGCGGATTAGACAAGGAAGAGCTGGACGAACTTCTTAAGTATGTCTTGACTTATTGGCACCAATACTCCTATAAAAATCAAGAAGATTTACAATTGGTATCTTTATTACTGGAAAAAGGCGCGGATCCTAACGGTGTGGATGATGATGGAATGCCCTTGCTTTTTATTGCGAGGACAGCCGATATGCTTATTCTAATGGCAGAAGATAGAAGGGCTGATTTAAATGTTAGATCTCCTCATGGAAACACATTACTATTAGACGCTATTGGATCCTATAGGAGTGATAAAGTGGAATACTTGCTTCAAAGAGGTGCTGATCCCAATGAAGAAGGAAATCCCAATGAACAAGAGAAGTGGTCGCCTCTTCATCTTGCCATTGCATATGCAGATTATGAAGATTTGATGATGCCAATTGTGGAAAGTTTATTGAGTCATAAAGATATTGACTTGGCCAAAGTAGATGAGGAAAACCGGACTCCCTATGAGCTGGCTCTTCAGCTGGAGAGAACCGCGGTACTTGAATTATTTGAAAAGAAAGGGTTAGTTAATTCTGTGAACTAATTTAGAATGTGGTGTTCGCCGCCTCACTATCTGGCGGAAGAAAGAGCCATATTCGCCATTCCCAATGGCGGTGCAACGATCTATATACAACCGACAATAGGGGCTGTCCAGAAAGTCAGTGAAAACTGACTGCTGGTCCGCCCCATCTCGCTTGTAAAGATATTTTTAAACTCTATTTATCCTTTGCAGATACAAGATCAGAAAATAGAGCTCTTATCAAATCGATATGTGCTTTGTCGTAAGTAAGAATGCCGACTTCCTGCAGTAGATACTCACTTTTCACAGGAAACGGTTCGAGGTGAATAGTTAGCATGTACTCATTATCTACTATAATTCGAGTTCCTCTGATATCAGAGAATTCCTTAGTCGCAACACTCTTTCCTTTGATTTTTGAGACTACGGGTTGTGATTTTACACCATGGCCAATAAAGATCATCGAATTTTTAGAGATTGCTTCAATTAAAGCCAACAGGCTATATTCGCTCTTTTCTAACATGTACAAGTTATCTGTAATAATGACAACTTCTCTGGGTTTCTTTTGTGTAAGAGATCGTAGAATATCTTGGTATTCTTGGTACAGCAAAAGCCGGTCTGTAAAATAACTGCTGCAGATTTGGTCCATGTCAATACTTGAACTTTGGAGATGAGTTACGAACGCAGATCGCTTATCCTCTAAAGTCTCTATGGCATACTCCTCTTCAGGATACCATTTGAAGAATGCAGATTTCTTACGTTGATGGTATTCCCTCGTATCATATATCTCATAAAATGATCTAGGGTGACTTTTCATTTGTTCTCTAAGACAAGTGTAATACAAATCTTTGTTATCGTCGCTTATCAGTTCAAAAGCAATGTTGTCAGTATCTTGGGAGTAGTAAACATGAGCTGGCAATTGATCATACACTCGGTCGTAGTCCTCAATAGTAATAACCCGGTATAATTCGTCTGCACCAACAGTGTCATTTCCCATAAATCTGTCGCGGCTCTCTCTAACTCTTATATTATACAACTCTCTGATTTCATGTTCCTTGTTGGCAAGAAAATGTCCAGATAAATCTTCTATGTTATTTAGATAAACCGTACATTTCGATTTGTTTCTAAGCTTGGACCTGTACGTGTTCTCATCTTTTACAATTTCACCTGTAAGCATGTTGAAGTAGACATTATCCATATAATCCGGTTCGATTCGTATGGATTTTAATTCGAGCAAAACTTTTCTTCCCGCATCAGAGAGGGAGATAACCCTCCCCATGTGGGTAATGTAATCAGCTACGCCGAGCTCTAGGAGAATTCTGTCGAAGTAGTCTTTGTCAACGCCAAGCACTTCGCGTATCTCATCATAGTCCGTCCATTTCTCTTCAATGAGGCGGAGAACGACTTCATGTGCCAGTGGCAGATGATATTCCCTGCGAGTAGTGATATTCAACTTCATTCGAACGTAAGGAATACCGATCGTAATCGTCTTTAAATATCGTAGACCCTCAATTTGTGGAGGGATACTCGCCTTCAAATTAAGAATGTAATCATTTTCTCGCATGACCTGGCTCCTTGTATTCAATAATCTCGCAGCCGTCTGTTTGAGACATATAACGGACAATCTCAGGGAGTTTGTTTGTAGGTTGTCTATTTCGCATGAAATGATCTTTGTCTCCAACTATGACTAACAGTCTACGTGCTCTGGACAAGGCTACATTAATTCGCTGTGCGGATTTCTGAAATCCGATATCATTCTTTGTATTGCTACGGACGGTACTAAAAATCACAATATCTTTGTCTTTTCCTTGATACGCATCCACCGTATTTACCTCAATATTGCAGATATTTTTGAAGTCAGCCCTTGCGACAAAATCTCTAATAATGGACTTTTGATAGCTGTAACCTGTAATCACTGCGATTTCATATCCACGGGCGGCCTCTTCTTTATCTATATCCCAAAGCTTCTGCTTTATAATTTGAATTTCCTTCTCATTTTTATAGGTTTTTTGATCTTGGTGTGTCTGATGCCTTCTTTCTCGCCTATTCCATACCTTACTAGTACTCACCCATATCAATTGTTTTCCTTGATACAATTCTAGTTCATGAGTTCGCTCGTCATTAGGAATTCCAGTCTGTATCTCATTTCCATAAAAGACTCTACTAATCATATCACCAATGGTTCGGTGCATCCGGTATTGAGTCGTCAAACGGATACGGTTTGATTTCGGGAAGTTATCGTAGAGACGCTTAAACATACCATTCTCAAAATCTTCTTGTTTTCCATGTGAAGTTAGCTTGATGGCCTCCGTATTTAGTACAGGTGGCAACTGTTGATGATCTCCGACTAAGATTAACCGGCTTCCCTTAAGGAGTGGTATAAGAAGTTCAGGTACACTCGCTTTCGCACCTTCATCAACAATGACATAATCAAAATTCATATTTCGGGTAGATGGATTCGAGTTAAAGCCTGTGCAGGTACCCGCAACAATGGTTGCATTTTCGATTAGTCGGGATTCTGTATCATTGGCAATCCCAAGACGATTTATCCAGTTATTTTGAATAATAGCAGTTCGAATAATCCGTTGCTTTTCTGGTTCACCCATGTATTTGGACTCAAATTGCTGGATCAGCAACTCTTCCTCTTCTGAATGGCTCGGTTGAGACTTCATTTCAACGTATTGTTTTAGCTCGTCCGGATCAATTTCATACTGTGTGGCTAGATTTTTCATCTTCCGGCAAGAGGCTTGTTTTGTTTCATTGGCCCATAAATTTCTGGCGTTTGAAACACTGTATTTATCCCGAATAGCGGGCAAGATATTCTCATCCAACCCAATTCGGATTACTTTCGTACTGAAATCTTGTGGAAAGTGTAACCCTTCCAAGACGTTGTCAACAGCGGTATGTGACTGTGACACAATCAAAATTTTAAACTTTTCTTGTGAAATATCGACATTGTTACGGTTTAAGATCTGATTCACAAATTCTCGAATGACCGTAGTTTTCCCTGTTCCAGGAGGACCTTGTATGACTGCAATCGAGGATGTGTTTAAGGCCACTTTTACGGAATCTTTTTGGTTGGAATCTAATCTCTCATTGAAGAAGTTAATGTTATTGAAACTTCCTATGGATTTGGGGGTCTCAAATCCTAGAATAATATCCCGTAAATTCTCATTGCACATGGCTTCATCGTTTTTCAATGCACGGATAGCACTCATCTGCTTATCAAGCAGATTAATTTTAAAACGATAATCTTCTACTAGTTTCCCCGAACGCGGAATCCCATTGATTTTGTTCGGAGACTTAACAACAAGATACACGGTATCATCCTGGTAAGTGATTTCCTTGAACTTTCCAATCACGACTGGCTTTGTTCTGTACTTTCGATCAGGATCCTCTAGTCTGGGATCGAAAATAATGGTTGTCTCATTCGTAAATCCCAAGCTTTCTACCGTCGTATCCAGCAGTTCGAACTCCACCGTTTGATCCTCTGTGTTATAGCGATACCTCATGTAGTCTAAGCTTTTGGCAGCTGAAATAAGTAAATCTTTTTCCTTATCGAGATAGTCTAACCAAATTCCAAAAAACTTCTCAAACTCGGTTTGTTTACTAGCGTCAGATTGATAATCGATCCGATGATCCACCAGATCATTTACAACTTCATACGTTTGGAAATCCATCTGTGTAGATTGATTCATCGAATGGTTAAAGATGGGTTTTCCAGCTATACGCAAGTACATTTTTTCATAACGCGATCGTTCTGTCTGTTTGAGAAATTTAATATCATTCACTAGAAAATGCTCGTCGTAGTCCTGGTATACGCCCTTCAAAAGGTATCCGTCTGTCGAGAAAAATGACACTTCATCTCCATTTTCCAACCTACCACTCTCGAGCTTGGAATCGACAAATCCATAAATATCTTTTTCGAACCACTTGTTTAAGAATTGATCAATAAATTCATTAAGCTTGACGTATCGTGGTACAAATCTTAATGATCTTGCCTTTTCGAGCAATTCAAGAGGGAATTTGATCGAGAATTTCGTAACCGACAATAGGGAGTCGATTATCTGAGCCAGATCTCGTTTAAGATCGGTGATGGTTTCATATCTTGCTTTAAGATCAGTTTCGACAGCTTTCATAAGGATGTTCTTTAATGGTGGAGTAATGTCGGAACTCTGTGAAATGGATACTTTGAGGTTTTCAGGCAAATCGGGCACACAACCGGTTAAGAAAAAATAGATCGTGGCCCCTAAAGAGTAAATGTCGCTTTGAAAAGAAGCATTTTCTGGATGATACCCCACTTCTGGAGCTGAATAATGATTCGAACCGAATTTATAAATGGTTTCACCCGTTACCATCCCCTTAATCTTGGAGAGACCGAAGTCAATCAGCTTCGCTTGTCTGTGTTCGACGATCATTATATTAGATGGTTTGATATCTCTATGTAGTATAGCTTGGCTGTGTGCAGCTTCAACAGCATCAATAAGCTGCTGAATGATTCTAATTTTGTCAACATATTCAATCAATGATCGGTCAATCGTTTGAAGGTTTTCACCGCTAATATGTTCTAGAAATATTCTCCCTTTTTTACCACCGTTCTCACCAGGTAAGAACTCAAAATCATACATTTGAATAATATGATTATGATGTAGCCGGCGTAAGGCGCCTACCTCTCTTTCAAAAAGAAGCCTCGTGTAGCGATCCAAATTTCCTTGCTTCCTCGCTACTCTGGGTGGGGTAAATAGACAGCGATTTTATATGGAGAGGCGGGCATGATAAGCTGGTTAGCAACGCGAATTCCTTACCCTTCGCGGCTTTCGCGAGTACTCATGCCCGCAGAGGCTCCATGTCAAATCGCTCTATTATGCCTCTCAAACGTAGTTTTTCCCATGTAGTATAGCGAAGAGCCTTAAAATCTTTATCCAATCTTAAATCATACTTATAAATAGCTTTTATTATACTTTCTGTAATATGTTGCTTTAAATCATTACGATCATTTGCTCCGGCCTTTTTGCTCACTTTTATAATAAGCGGATTAAACATTTCTAACAATGTTTTCATTGATTCTTTATCTCCTTGTTTTGCTTTTTGAACTAGAATATATATATTATTTTTATTCATTTTCGTGTCACCCCTATTTTTATTGCCTCAATAAGTTCAGATATTTTGTTATTAAGTATTTCTATTCTTTTTTCAAACCGAAGAAGGAGATACGCAGTAATTGCAATTGGGAAACCAAAATTTGAAATTACAGATGTGATTATGGATATTAGTTGTGAAGTATCTTTCATTTTTAAACCCCCTTTGAAATTTGAATCTTCATTTTCTTTAACGCTGTAACTCTTGTTTTTGTAATTGCTTGTGGTGTAACACCTAATAATACTGATACCTCAGTATCTTTTTTATTTGCGCAATAGACCAAAGTGATAACTTTTTGTTGCTTTGGTGTAAGTCTCATAAAAGCTGAATATACCTGCTGATCTAATATCATTTCTTTAAATTGCTGGGGATCTGATGAATTTGTATCACCAAACTCATTTGAATATGACCGGTTTAGTAAGAGTTCACCATAAGATATGCAAGAATCTCCTTCCAACGGTTTGTCATAAATAAGATGATTCCTTTGCCTTACTCTAGTCGCTTTTCTTTGGAAATCAATCTCACAATATAATATTAGGTTACTAATATACTTAATTAATCTAATTGATATGAAAAAATTACGAATAGCCTTCTCTATGTTAATTCTATTTTCTCTACTTGGACTATCTAAAAAATTCTTTACTAACGTCACATTTTCTGATACTGCAAGAAAGCTGCCTATAAGTTCATTAGTAACTCAACTTTCGCAGCTTAGATTGGCAAACAAACCCTTGATATAACTGGGTAAGGTGCTCATCCA
>NZ_JBHTIU010000066.1:0-9146 GCF_042677205.1 Paenibacillus residui | reverse complement strand
TAACAGCGACTAAAGAAGAATCGCTGCAAACGGTATGGACTGTGGCTCGAACCATTCCGGCCGGTGGCCAGATCGAACCGGAAGACGTCACGGCGATGACCCTGCCGACCGCATTGGTTTCGCCCGAGATGATCGCTAAGGAAGAAGAGGCGGTCGGTAAACACGCCAAAGTTGAACTTCGCCCGGGAATGCCGCTTCTTGCTTCTGTGTTGTATGAGGGCAACCCAATTGCCAAGGATGTGCGGACACAAGAGTTTCAAATTATCCAGCTTCCGTCGCATCTGGAAAAAGCACAGTATATCGATGTGAGGATCAACTTCCCGACTGGCGAAGATTTCGTTGTGCTTGCCAAAAAGCAGGTGCTTGATCGCGAGGGAACCGTCATTTGGCTGGAGATGAATGAAACCGACCTGCTGCTCACATCAAGTGCGATCATCGATGCCTATTTGCAAGGCGCAAGATTATACGCAGTGCCCTATATCGAACCGGGACTGCAAGAGGCAGCGACGGCGACTTATCCGGCCAATCCGATGGTGTTGGATTTATTGGAGCAAAACCCGAACCTGGTTGAGCAGGTTTCTACTGAGCTGGCTCGTCAGCAACGCGAAAGGTTGGAAAGCAACTTAAATGAAATGAGTGAAGCGGACAAAATGCGGGTGATGTACGGAAATGTCACCGTGCAGCAACAACTCATGAATGAACGGGCCGCAACACAGCAAAGCAATGCTGCTCAGCAAATGCCACAGCCCCCTAGTTTCCCGGAGCAGGATGACCAAGAGTCGGTGCAAGGAGAAGATGAACAGCCGCCTTCTTCCCTTCCGGTCGTGGTAGAAGAAGAATCGCCCGAAGCGACGTTGCCCGATCCACCGCCTGCGTTCGAGCCAGAATCAGAAACGGACCCGGATTATTCAGAAATCTTCAATCAATAAGGAGGAATCATGAAAAAGATTGTATTTTTAGGAGCGCCAGACAAAAGTCATGTGCTGTTATTACTTGGCAAACTCCTGGCCGCGATGGATTACAAGGTGCTAGTGGTGGACTCTACCCTAGCGCAAACGACACAGGGATATTTGCCGCAGGAAGAATTTCGTGCTCCGCTCTATGAGTTTGAAGGCATAGACGTGGCCTGTGGTTTTATATTGTATTCGCAGGTGGAACGATACTTGTATCAAAAAGCAAGTGGCATGGATTACGATGTGATGCTGCTGGACACCGACCATACCGAAATGGTCAAGGGGCGGGAGTTGCCCCATTACGACAAGCGGATCTGGTGCAGCAATTTCAACCGATTGACCATGCAGCGAAATGTCGAATTGATGACGCGGTTATGCTTGCATGAAGCGGAGAATCAACCTGTATCGTTTTACAAGATGATGCTATCCGTTGTTCCTCTGACTGTCACCGAGGCGTATCTCGATTCCGCCTTTGCTCAGCAGACCATTCGCTGGGAGGAAGCGGTTTTTCGTTTTCCGCTGGATGAGCATGATGTATCTGCCGAGCTGGAAAACCAGCATCATGGCCGCATCGATGTGAAGGGGCTATCGGGAACGTATCGTCGCACGATATGGGAGATGGCACAGCGGCTGTTTGATTGGGACGACAAAACCGTTCGCAAGGCATGGAAGCGAATTCGCCAAGAACGCGCCATCTTCCGTCGCTAATCAGGTTGATCAAAATGATTGAGAAAAGGAGGGGACACGGTGACGGGACATACAATCGTGTTTTGGAGTCCGGTATCGGGAACCGGGATAACGAGCAATCTGGCAGCGACTGCCTCGGTCATGGGACTGGAATATTCGACCCACATGTTGCTGCTTGGTCATTGTGAAAGTCACGATATCGCCTTGAAGCAATGCTTTTATCAAACGCATGCCTCTCGGGAGATGGACATGGATGTCTCAGTCAATATGGGTGTAGATGCGTTATTGCGACTGCTACAAAACCGAAAATTGCAACCCAACATGATTCGGGATTACACGCTGCCTTTGTTAAAGGACAGGCTCGACTTGCTGCCGGGTTCAGGCAAGCCGGATAATCGTTTTATTGACTTGGCCACCCCTTGGATGGAACCGCTGCTGAGCATGGCGAAACGGATGTATGATCTTGTGTTTGTGGATGGCGGCAGCGGAAATTCATCGGATTGGACCAACAGTTTACTGCGGCTGGCGGATGTGCTGGTGGTGTGCCTCCCGCAAAATCGGTTGGCTGTCCATCGTTTTTTTCGGATGGATGAACTTCAAACGATGCTCGCAACTAAAAAGCATGTGCTCGTGTTCGGATAATATGACCGGCATTCAACTTTAACCATTAAAAATTTGTTGCGTCCATACGGACGGCATTTGCGAGCATATTCGGTCAGTTACAATACACGGTGGTTGGATGATGGACAAAACGGGCACGCGATTTCTTACATGTATCGTAATCGGCAAGTGCCGCGGGAGCATGAAAACTATTTGTTTATGAGGGACGTGCGGGCGTTGGCACAGGTGTTGACTGAACAAACGGGTTTGCACAATGCCTTTTTCGGCGGGAAGGAGACCCCGATATGATGGGCGTATTACATGGTCTGTTGATCGGAGGCATTGTCTTAATTGGCGTATTGTTCCTGTATTTGCGCATGAGCCGAACTTTGCCGGAACGCCAGTAGGAAGCGCCGGTGTACACGTTGAAGGCGATGGAAGAATACGTCAAAGGAGCACTGCATGACGTGATAAGCGCCAATCTGACGGATTACGGTCTATCAGAAGAAGAGTACCGGCGACGGAAAAACAAGCGGGCGGAGATGAAAAAAGCGCTGCGCGGATGCACGTCTGGCGATCTGCGTGACAAGATGTATGTCAAGCAATATATAACCGATTTGCTTGCACAGCACTATACGTTGGATCATGAACATCTGAACCAGTTGATCCCGTTCAATCGCCCTGAATCGTTGACGCATCAGGATCGGTTTGACATCTTGCTTCATGTATATAAGAAACGTCACGGCTACCATGCGCTTAGTGAATTAATACGTCGCTATGATCTGGATCGGCCCAAGCCGGATGCCCAAGAAGAACAGGAGTTGTCTTACCGCATTACGGCTGAAGAAATCGGCGAGATTTATGAACAAGAAGATGTCCAGCTATCGGAAGAGGATAAACTGCAAATCGTGGTGCAGCGCATTTACCAGCACTACAAAGGCTTTAGTGTCGTGGACGAACTGCGCGATATGCGCATTGACGGCGTGTCCGGTGGTGTTTCCGGTTTGCCGCCTTCCGTATGGGAAGAAACATGGGATTGGGACGGGGATGTTCAACTCAGTGAAGTGCCGCGCGCGCATGACAGTGTGTGGGTTTTTTATGAAGGGAAATCCATCCACCTCAGTTTCCTATCCTTTGGATCGGAACTGGAGCTGCGGCGCGTATGCCAAAATATCTACAAGCATAATTATCCCGGCCAGTTGTCCGAAACGACCGGATACAAGGTGAATGAAATGGCCGACGGTTCTCGTGTCGTTGTGCTTCGCCCCCGATTTGCCGAATCGTGGGCTTTTTTTGTGCGCAAATTTGATGTGCAAAATGCCACTTTGGAACAGCTGATTCGCGATGAACATGCGGAACTGCCGATTGCTCTGATTCGCTATCTTGTGATGGGAGAGCGCATTACGGCGATAACTGGCGCGCAAGGCAGCGGGAAAACGACGCTGCTTATGGCCATGGTGCGTCATATATCCGCCCTGCTCCCGATTCGCGTTCAAGAGATGAGCTTTGAACTGCAACTGCGCAAAATTTATCCGAATCGTAATATTCTCAGCCTTCGGGAAACGGAAACGATCTCCGGTCAGGCCGGGCTGGATATACAGAAAAAAAACGGACGGCTCGGTCAACATTTTGGGTGAGGTGGCGACCGACCCGGTAGCGGCCTGGATGATCCAAATGGCGCAAGTGGCTTCACTTTTTACGTTGTTTACCCACCACGCCAAAACGTTTCGCGATTTGGTGTTGTCCTTGCGCAATTCATTGCTCAAAACCGGCGTGTTTACCAATGAACAGGTGGCAGAACAGCAAGTGGTCAGCGTCATCAACTTTGATATTCACTTAAAACGGGATGCGGACGGTCGCCGCTATATCGAGCGCATCACGGAATGCGTACCGCTTGCACAGGAAATGCCTTACCGGACAGACTTTCGCGAGAAAAAGACGCTGGATGAGAAGATGGATGCGTTTATGGAGACGGTGACGGACTACTTCCATCGCTCCACGGATCGGAAACTGTATGAAGCGCGAAATGTCATTGAATATCGGGACGGCCGTTATGTTGCGGTTCATCCGTTGTCCGAACAAAGCCGCAAAGATATTACAGAGCGGCTTGCCGGTCCGGACCAGGCAGCTTTCGAGGCGTTTTTGTGTAATTGGGGGGATGGCGATGAATCTTGAGTGGCTTTCCCTGCTGCTTGGCGGAGCGACGCTGTTGTTTCTTGGGGCGGTCTTAGCGTTTCAATTTTTGTCCCGCTATGGGGAAGCCGGGGCAGCACGAAAGTATGAAGCCTTGCGCCAACCTGCCAAAACGAGCAACAAGCAGGCATTGCACAACGGCATGCAACAACTCTATACCCTCTGCTCTCGTGTACCGCTCTTGCGTACCTACTTACACTTCATTCGTCGTCGTTTGGTTATTCTCCACCTGAGCGATGAGTGGAAGCTGCGTCTGGAGACGATGCGGACGGCGCTTTGGCTCTGGGGCATGTTGCTTGCAGCGGCTGTGCCGATCACGCTTTGGGTGCGCGATGTATTTACACTTGTTATGCTGATGATTGGCGGTTGGGTTTGCCACGGCATGTTAACAGACGTATTCGTACAACGGTTGGAAATGCGATTGTTGCGTCAGCTACGCCAGTTTTTCGGGGATGTCCGTCATCATTATCACCGACACGGAATGGTAGAAGAAGCGATTTACGAAGCGACGGATGAAGCGCCGTATGAAATGACTTTGCACGGCCAGGAAATCGTTGAAGTGTTGACCGACAGCCACGCGGAAGAACGACTGGAACAATACTTGGAAGCGGCTCCGAACCGTTATTTGAAAGGTTTGGCCGGATTGTCGTATCTGGTGAAGGAATACGGAGACAAACAAACGGATAGCGGATCATTGTATTTGAAGGCATTGGGAAAATTGGCCGGTGAATTAAACTTTGAACTGTTGCGCCGGGAACGCCTTGGTTTTTTGTTGCATGGGCTGTCCGTTATTGCCCTGCTTCCGCTCTTGTTTACCCGTCCGATTGAAGCATGGGCCAGCTATTATTTTTCGGCGATGGACGCCTTTTACAGCAGTGTGATGGGTTGGAGCATAAAGCTCGGCTTGATGGGGGGCGTTTGGCTCTCCTATGTTCTGCTTCGTCATATTCAGAACTTGGAGACCTCACCGAAAATCACCAGCCGAAAGAGATGGGAAAAATGGGTGCACGGCCGGGGCTGGATGCGTTGGCTCGTTCACCGTTTGGGTCCTGCTCCTGGCTCAAGGGAAGCGGAACGGATGGTGAAGCTACTGAAAGAAACGGCTTCTCCTTTGCGGTTGGAATGGTTTTATGTCCAGCGAATCGTGGCGGGAAGCATGGCTTTTCTTGCAGCAATGGGACTATTCATAGCTTTGCATTATGCGGATCGGCATCAAGTGCTGTACGCGCCGGTGTATGCTGATACGCTGTTTGGTCAAGCGACGCCTGAGGAGCAGGAAAAAGCGCTTGAAGCAGCCGTGCTGGATCGGAGAATCATCGATAAAGTAAAGGGGGTGAGGCCTACAGAGGAGTCGCTCTTGGAGCTGTTGCGAAAGGAGACCGGAGGAGAACGTTCGGATGAAGCGCTTCGCGCGGATACACAGCGCATTATGGGCAAGTTGGAGAAACTCGACAGGCAATACGTCAAATGGTGGCAAGTGCTATTGACCGTTTTGGCGGGCTGGGTCGGCTACTGGGCGCCGGTCGGCATTCGCCTGTTCCAGCGCAAGATGCGGCAAATGGAAATGAAGCATGAAGTGGATCAATTGCAGGCGGTCATTGCGATGCTGGCCGATATGGACCGCATGTCGGTAGAGCATTTGCTAATCTGGATGGAGCAGTTCGCCCGCGTGTTCGAAGAGCCGCTGCAAACATGCCTGCTCCATTTTGATCAAGGCGCTGAACAGGCGCTGGCGCAGCTCAAGGAGGATGCGCCTTTTCAGCCATTCGTGCGCATGGTGGAAAAGCTGGAACTGGCGGCAAGCACGCTGCCGATTCGAAAAGCGTTTGATGATTTGGAGTCCGAGTACGTGTATGCACAGGAAGAACGCAAGCAGGAGTACGAACGATTGATTGAGCACAAGGCGGGCTGGGGCAGAATGATCGGGTTCGCACCAATGATGGCGCTCATTTTCGGTTATCTGGTCATTCCGCTCATTGTTGTCAGCTTGAACCAAATGTCGGTGTACTACGAGCAATTGCAACGCATTCAATGATTCACCCTTAGCGGTGCTTTCCATGTTGGAAAGGACCGTTTTTTATTTCTACATTTAAAGGAGAGATCGACCATGTCCAATGCACAAAAGGCGCTGGTAATGGCGGCGGGCATTTTCCTCGCAATTGCGCTCATTACCCTCGCCGTCGTGTTGTTTATTTCCGCACAAGATTCAACAAAAGCAGCTCAAAGCAATTTTAGCAATATCCAAACGGAATTATCTCAGACGGCCTTTACGGTGTATGACAACACCACACTTTCGGGCAGCCAAGTCGTCAATGCTCTGCGCAAGTTTTCGGATCAGGAGCAGTTTGGCATTCAAATTATCACCGGGAAAAACCCGACCGGACAGTGGTATGGCAAAGTCATCAACATTGGCGTTCCAATGGACAGCATCACATATGGATCGGTCGTTGGCGATGCACCTGGACGTCTGGAGCATACCGTCGATGAAGCCAATGTGAACTATGTCAATCCAAGCGGAAAGTTTCAGGCGAAATTGGTGCTGGATCGCAGCAACGTCATTCGCGGGATCGTGTTCCGCCAACAATAAGGCACGAAAACGAAATGAAGCCAAGGGGGGGCCGTCTAGCTGGCGCCCCCTTTTGCTGAAAGGAGGAAGCCATTGGATTACGCGACGCGAACGATGTTGGAGGTGAGTGCATCCTGTCTCCTGTTTTTGATCGCCGTGGTTAACGGGCTATGGCTGTTTCAAAACGGCGCGACGCTTGCCGATTCGGCCTATCTCGCCGGTATGACGCAGGACCGGACCATCCGGCAAACGTTGTCTCCCTTGTCCGGTGATGGCATGATGTCGGGAACCGAAGTGTTTCAGGCCATCGCGCGGTTGGAAGAAGGAGATGCGGAAATCGTGGTGGATGGCGTCCGATACGCATCACCGGTGAACCGGGAGCAATGGTTTTCAGACAGAATCCAACTCCATGGCCGATACAGCGTCTTGCACGAACGTGACACGGACGGGCGGCTGTTGCGCCTGGTAGTCGTCACACGTTGAGGAGAATGCCATGAACAGTTATATTAAGGTGTTTGCGATACTGCTTGCCGTACTGCTGCTTTACATCTACCCGATTTACACAGCGTTCCAGCAGCAGGATGATATTTCAGAATTAGTCGTCCTGCGGGCGACAACCGCATTTGTGGATGCGGTACGTGACAAAGGATATATTTCACCGGCCATGTATACCGATTTCAGACAAACTATTGAGGCGACGGGCCTTGATTTCAATGTGCAGATGGAACATGAAAGCAAGAAATATGTGCCGGTATATGACGATCCGACCAGGCCAGAAACGTTCCAGGGTACGTATAAAGTGCATTACGATGCATTTTACAACGCTCAGATCTTGCCGGTGCTGTTTCCCGGTAGCTCTGCCCCCAGAGACGACCCGTCAAGAAGGTACAAACTGCGGGTGGGCGATACGTTCACCGTCACGGTCAAAAATGTGAGCCGTACGCCCGGCACGGTCTTGTTTGATTTTCTGAACAGCACCGTCAGCCCGAACGATAAAATATTCATTCCTTATGGCGGGGTGGTACGCAATGAAGTGGATTGAATGGGCTGTCGTTGGTGTGCTGATCTTTTTCCCGTTTGCCACAATCAATCAGATTGACGTAGAACTGATGCGTCAAACGATGCTGCTCGAACTGCGTTATGACGCTGCCATGGATGCAGCGGTGGATGCGGCGGCACAAGCACTCATCATCAATGCAGATCAGCAGCATGAGTCACGCTACGAGTCGGTCAAGCGAGTGGCGGTCAACACGGAGGAAGCGCTCACGGCGTTTTACCGGACGTTGTACACCAATTTCGGCATATCCGGCGATCCGGTTGCGCAAGGGGTTTTGAACCGTTACATTCCGGTGATTGTTGTCATTGGATACGATGGGTTTTATGTTTATGCCGAGGATGAATGGACAGATCGTAACGGCCAAACGGTCATGGCACCGGCTTGGGGAACCAAACGGCCGTATGCGTATACCGATTCAAGCGGCAACAGCTATTCCTTTACGTTGGATGAACAAGTGCTGGTGTATGCTGCGGCAACTCGCAGCTGGCATGAGGGTTTTCGTAGGGACATTCAGGCGGAGGCCAACATTCCGTTGTTACGAGATGCGGCGTTATTTCATGAAGTGCGGCTCAGCACCATCGTGGGCGCAATACAGGATGAGCTGTCCTATCGGATCAACAAGCATAACGAGGTCGCCCTGCGAAATGGTCTTTCCTATACGTTTACACTGCCGTCCATCCCGCTAGAGGAATGGCACAACACGATTGCCGATGTAGGCGTTGTGGCTTTTATGCAGGGAATTCCGATGGGACGCAAGGAATATAACAACTACGCACTGGGCGGCAGCCGCGTAATGAAGCAAACGGAGATTGTAGGAGCGATGAAAGACAATATGAAAGTATATTATCGCAGAAGCTGTCCGTACTCCTATCCGATAGAAGAAACGTTCGCAAGCGAAAAAACGGCGGCGCAACAGGGATATATGCCGCTTTCTTGTTCCTCTTTCTAAGGGTGGACAGTCTGACTCATGCACATTATGCTAGTAGTAACAGTACAACCAGTCCAGTCAGGATTACTTGAATAAGAGCTATTCCTGTAATGAATTAATTTGCGGTTTGAAAAGAAAGAGCGCCTCCTGTATGCTGGGTCT
>NZ_JBHTIU010000065.1:0-31580 GCF_042677205.1 Paenibacillus residui | reverse complement strand
AGAGAGGAATTGTATACATGGTTATTTTTTTATGGTGCGGACTCCGGAATTAGGGGGCCTAGCCGTTATCGCAGGCTTTTCTCCGGATTGTTCTGAATCGATGCGAAATTCCTGCATTTTCGCAGGAATTTCAAGCCCACTTTTAACACGTCTAAATTTCCTATAACCGCGGTCGCCCCGGCGACGAATAACCCCGTACTGGAAGTGGAGTTTATGCCAAAATTTTATTTACTTTGTTTTAACGCTTGAAGTTTCTTATGTGGTAAAATAAATAGCGGCATGTTGAATTTTAATAGAATCGAAGGGATCGACAGATGAAAGTGATGGAAAGATGTTTCGGCCAATATTGGAGCCCATATGTTGCGATGGGACTTGCCGGGCTCCTTAGCGCGGTCTATTTCGGCATTACCGGGACGGTATGGGCGGTGACCGGGGAATTCACCCGTCTCGGAGGCCATGTGCTGGAGATGTTCGGAGTCGATATTTCCGATTGGGCTTATTTCAAGCTTATTCATATGGATGGAACGACATGGAGCCGGACAGACGGCTGGATTGTATGGGGGATGTTCATCGGGGCGTTGTGTACCATTCTCTTCAGCAACAATTTCAAAATACGCGTCCCGAGGCAGAAACGCCGCCTGGTTCAGGGCCTGATCGGCGGCATCATTGCCGGTGCCGGCGCCCGTCTGGCATTAGGCTGCAATTTGGCTGCCTTCTTCACCGGGGTTCCGCAGTTTTCCCTGCATTCCTGGATATTTATCGTCGCCACAGCCGCAGGGACTTATCTCGGCACCAAATTAGTCAATACCTCCTGGTGGAAAGGCAAACCCGTACTGCTTAAGGGAGGCCTGACTTCACAGTCCGGCAGCTCCCGTAAAATTCAGCCTTACATCGGCGGGCTTATTATGCTGGCATACGCCGGGCTTATTGTCTACTTCTTCCTCACCGGACGCACGATGCTGGGCGTTGCGGCCATATTCGGAGCCGCCTTCGGAATTTTGATAGAGAGAGGACAAATTTGCTTCACCTCGGCGTTCCGCGATCTATGGATCAGCGGAAGAGCCACCATGACGAAGGCCATCTCCTTCGGTATGGCAATCAGCTCCGTAGCAACTCTGGCCATCATTCTGGCTTACGGCCTGGACCCGATTACGAAAATCGCTGCCCCCAGCACATTGGTCGGCGGAATTCTGTTCGGCCTGGGCATCGTCATGGCCGGGGGCTGCGAAACCGGAATGATGTACCGTCTGATGGAAGGGCAAATCGTCTTCCTGCCGGTATTTATCGGCAATATTATTGGCGCAACCGTTCTCGCCTATGCCTGGGATCACCTTGGGGTCTACAGCTTGCTTGTCCAAAGCGGAGCGCCGATTAATCTTATAGCAGAGTTGGGGCCTTCTGCGGCCCTCATCGTTACGCTGCTTCTGTTAGGATTAAGCTTCGTTATCGCCATGTACTGGCAGAAAAATTATCGCTTCGGCACAGGCTTTAAGAAAGGAGCATAGAACATGACAGCAGACTTCACATTAGATCTTAGAGGAGAATCCTGCCCTTATCCTGTTATCTATACCTTGGAGACATTGCGGGATTTGCAGAAGGGGCAGCTTCTGCAGGTAATTACCGACTGTCCTTCCTCGTTCCGCAACGTTCCGGAGGAAGTCGTCAAGCACGGCTATACCCTTGAACAGGAGCCGGTCAAGAACGGCCAGGAGTTTCTGTTTTACATCAGAGCTTAAGGTTCTTACCTCGTCGAATGTTTCTAACCTGACCTGGCTTGACAATAAGGAGAGGCCCGATACGGCCTCTCCTTATTTTATTATAGAGTCGGATGTTCAATGTTATGCACTCCTCTATTCTCCCTCCCTAACCTCATAACTCCCGCAACTTAAAGAGGGGAAAACTCCCCGGCAAATGAATAACTTCGTCCTCTATACAGGCTATTTACCACACCTTATCCTAAGAGCTTCATAAAATGATCTGAAATCGTTTGGGGGAGGACGCTCATGAATAGGGAGAGGAAACTAAAGCTATGGGTAATGACCAATGAATTCCATCCGAATATTATCGGAGGACTCGGGGTTGCCGCCACTCATCTGGCCAAAGCGCTAAGCAACGCAGGGTTGGAAGTTACCGTCTTATGCTCCGGCGACTCGGGAGCGCCGGCGTTGATGAACCCGGGCGGCATGCAGCGCATTCTGCGGCTTCCCAAAGCTTCTTATTACTTTAGCCGTCCCTCCCAATCGTTCAAGCCCGGCGCAGTGCTAAGGTCAGCAGCCGCCAACCAATGCAGCAAGCCTGACCTGATTCATGTTCACAGCACGGAATTTGCAGCCGTTGCGGCAGCGGCCGGAAGCTTGTACCGGGTTCCGATCGTCTATACATGCCATTCCATGGTATCAGCGGGAGCCCGTTCTCCGGCGGGACAAAACCAAGCGAAGCTGATTCGTATCGCAAGCCGGATCACGGTTCCGAGCAAATGGCAGGCGGCTGAAATCATCCGTCTTTATCCGGGCAGCCATACTAAAATCACCGTCATCCCGCACGGCGTAAACTTCGTATCAAGACAAGCCAATATTACCCCGGCCAAGCTGCTTTATGTTGGCAGACTCATTCCTTCAAAAGGCATTGAACCCTTAATTAAAGCCATTGCGTTGTTATCACGAAATCGGAAAGAGGTCAGTTTAACGATTGTCGGAAGCGGCAAAGCACAGTATGTAAATCATTTATATACTGTTGCCAGAAATAGCGGCATCGCAAACCGCATTCACTGGATGAAGAAAAGCTCGAACGATGCGGTACAGCGGATGTACCCTTCGTACGGAGCCGTTATAGTGCCGAGCCGGAAAGAGTCGTTCTGCCTTGTCGCTCTGGAAGCGATGGCCAGCGGCGTTCCGCTTGTATCGACCCTGTCGGGCGGACTGAAGGAGTTCGTAAGTCCCCGCAATGCCCAAGTCATAGCATCTCTTGACAGCTCCGCCATAGCCCGCGCCATCGCAGCCATGTGGAACAATCCGGCCAGGACGAAGCAGCGGGTTAACGCCGCTCAAAGGACTGCCGCCCGGTATAGATGGCCTGCTATCGCTCTTCGTTATCAATCTCTGTTTATGAATCTAAAGAAGGGGAGGTAGATTATTGGAGGAAGTTGGTTACTAACTGGGGGAAGTTGGTTATTGGGGCAAGTTGGTTATTGGAGGAAGTGCTATCGGAGGAATCCTGCCGAATCGCTCAATCCGGTCGCAGGCCGGGATTGGGCAAGAAGGAGTACGAACCATTTGATCTCGACAAGTTCTCCCAGTAGGGGGATTCCCAGTAGTTCCCATTTCGGTTCGTCCCATTCACTCATCCGATGGGTCCCATGAGCAAACCTTGGATGGCTAAATGGAATTTATACAGTTAGTTTAGCCCTCTCAATCCGAAATATGGAAACTAACTGGAAAACCTACAGCTAGTTTGTGCAAAATGGCCGAAATCAACAGAAATCCTCCACTTTAACTGTAGTTTTTCCAGTTAGATAGTCCAAATGAGAAATTCGCCTGAATTTACCTACATAAAATACAGTTAGTTCACTTCTCTCATGCGATAATGGCAGCTAAGTGGATATTTGGAATTGTCGGCCATAATTCTCGTCGCGTTTACGGAGGGGATACAGTATATTAAGCTAAGGTTAACCACGGCCGCTTCCAGTCTTCCATAGACCTCCAGCTTATTTTGTAAAATTGCAACCTTGTCATTAAATTCCTTAGCAAGCATCACTTTAAATTCTTTATACAACCAAACAAGCAGCGTCCCCAATATAGTAATAACCAGAGACCAGGCCGGATTTAATTTTATTAAATCGGCTATTTCACTCCACATTCCTTATGCTCCCCTTTTCTATATTGCAATTGATTGGACTACGTCTGCTTACTTGACCCGATAGGTCCAAACCAATATCTTGTAAGTAACTGCATACCTTTTTAGTTAAAACGATCCTTTAACCACCTTTAGTCCTTTAAATAGTCATCGGAAGTCTTAGAAAAAGATTTAATACAATCTCCTACCCCTCCTAAAAATTTGATATACAAATGTATCCTCAAGAAGAGCTGGTATCCCCCTCCAAGAGAATAGTCCTTTCGACCAATTACAAAAGACCCATTATCATTCCGATCTTAGACATTCTGATGTTGATAAAAATAAAAAAACAGTTGTATTTGTAAAATTTTGTGATAAATTAGCACTTAAGGACAGGCCCCATGGAGATGAGTAGTCCATTAAGACTATCTTCTCGGACTATTTTATTCTCACTTAACATTTAAAAGGAGGTGGCTGCGCAATGAAGGTCTTGCTTAGCACCGAGAGCGGTCTATCCAAAGAAGTTAAAGTCGGATTTAGCTGGACTACGCTCTTTTTTGGATTTTTCCCCGCTCTTTTCCGTGGAGATTTAAAATGGGCCGCGATCATGTTTATTGTCGCTCTCGCTTTTGGCTCGTTTACCTTTGGTATTGGCGGATGGGTAAGCGGTATCATTTTTTTCCTTTATATACAACAAGATATACATAAAAGGTCTGATAGAAAAAGGATATCGTCCGGCAAATGAGGTGTCGAGATCTGTTCTAGAGAATAGTCAAATTCTTTCTAGAACGGCTTAATCTAGCAAGTGGCCTTAACACGATTAATAAATCGAGGTTAAGGCCTCCGTTTATTTCAGACTCCCTTCATCCTTATCGCCCTCCTAACAGGTGTCCATTTAAAAACGGCCCTCCAAAGAAGGACCGTTCCTTTAGAAACAAATATATCTTACTAACAATATTACAAAACATGCCGGATCACCGGTAAGCAGCGCAGATTTAGCAGATTTCCTCTTCTATTAGTCTTGCAGAGGCTCGACCTGACTGCTGTCATTTTGAATCGGCCCCACATTGTATCCGTATTTAATATTCGATGTCGTCCCTTCGAACCAAATCCCTCTGCGGAAGGCTCCGGACAGGATGTTGTCCCTTACAATGCCCATATTCGTACCCTCCTTAATAACGAGAGCATCGTTGGCAGAGCCGGCTCCTTCGGTCAAGAAGTTGCCTGAAACAAGTAAACCGGTAGCGGCTGCGATTTCCATACCATTCGTGGATATTCGGGCTGTATGATTTCCTATAACTCTAACATTTCGGCAATGGTTAATCATCAGGGCCTTGGGCGAATCGCTGATCTGATTATCTTTTGCAATTAATCCTTGCAGTCCTTCGCAGCCTATTCCGGTTTCACGCCCATTCGTTATTACACTTCCGCCAATTTGCACATTTTCCCCATCTTCTATATAAATACTTTGCTTTTGAGCCTCGGTAATCTGATTATCCAGGATCAAACAATGATTGCAGTTTTTCAGCAGCACCCCATATTCGGAAGGCTTGAAGATTTGATTTCCTTGCACAGTCACATTCAAGCAGCCGGTAATCTCTATAGCGTCCTTTTTCATATAGTTAATCGTATTATTGCAGACCGATATGCGCTTGACGTTCCTTATAATGATTCCTGTATCTTCAGCTACGCTAAAGGTGTTTCCGGCAATCTGCACATCCTCGGAAACGACATCCGTCGAAAAGATACCTATCATAAACCGCCGATTCCCTGCAAAAAAGTCCGGATAAACCGCCACCCCATTAATAAACTGATTGTTCACAATCGATAATCTCCGGAAGGGTCCGGCTGCTCCGTAGACGGCATGTTTGGCCCCGCTTACGGCATAGATGCCGCCCCCGCATTCATAGAATCGGTTCTCTGCGATCAACGTGTTCAGCCACTTGTAGGGGCGTATCGCATAATAGCGCATTCCTTCGAAAGTATTGTTTCGGATCGTAATGTTCTGGTGCCATTTTCCTTCCTTATGGGTGTGTCCGCCGACCCCGGCTGTCCAGGCCTTGAACTCTACCGTAGTAGCAATCCCCCCTTTGTTGAATGTATAACTATGACCTTTGCCAAAATAACAATTTTGGATCGTAATGTTTTTACAGTGCGTGTCATCATACGGCAGGGCCCCCTGAATCCCGCTTGTCGAGGCGTGATCGATCTGGATCGCCTCCACATACCAGCGATTATTCGCCAATTCCCGGTAACCATAAAATTTACAGCCGTCAATGACAACGTTCTGGGAGGAATTGATTTCTATCGCATGAGCATCAATGACATCATAAAATTCACAGTGCCGAAAAGTCCAATCCGACGCATGGGCAAATTGAAGTACGTTGCCATCCTCATAACATAAGACAGACGGATTTAACCCGACAAATTCGAAGCGGGCATTCTCGAACAGAATATTCCCGTTGCCGCTATAGCCGGCATTGGCCTCGCCATTATACTCATAGTTGTACATCATCGTATTTCCGTGATTCCGCCAGAACACCGCTCCTTGTTCACAGATGACCGAAGTGTTTCCATAAACGACAACAGGCTGGGACCAAACATAATCCCCTCGCGGAACGTAAACGGTTACAGAAATCTGATTGTCCTTCGACAGCCGAAACACATTCCGGAATGCCTCCGTATCGTCCGTTTGTTTATCTCCTTTCGCTCCCCACCATTGCGGATATACCCCTTGCCCATAGAAGTCGCCTGTTACCTTCCCCGCCCCGCCGAAAATGTGACCCAGTCCGGCCTCTACCGAAGACTGGATCTTGACGATCACGCCGGCATCCGGAACCAGCATTGCGCCGTAGTCGAAACGCAAGTGAACTCTTCGGGGAAAAGTCAAGTGACTGCCAATCCGGTAAGTTCCCGCAGGAAAATACAAGGTTGCCTCCGCACGCTGTGCTGTAGATTGAATTAACGCTTCCAAGGCAGCAGCGTCATCTCGGGACCCGTTGCCAAGAACATTGTAATCTTTGACATTATACCAGTCTATATGAACAGACGTTTTTGCCTTCTTACTCCCTTCGGCGCTCCATAATTCTGCGCTATCTTCCTGGGCATAGGCCTGTATTCCCGTCGGAATCTGACTGGTTATTGCCGCACCGGCCAATATTCCGAGCGAGGTAACAAAGCGTCTCCGACTAATACTGCCGGATGAGGAAGCACCCTCCTCACTCTTCGGTTTCTGATCGCTTCGGCTTTCATTCATAGTTATTCCTCCATTTCTAATAAGGGTGGATCAAGCTACTTCTCCCGGGCTTGCAAGCCGTAACTAAAGGCTATTGCAGATCAAGCGGGAACGATTCGTCGTACATTGGAGACTTAACTTAACAAGCGATTCGCCACTCATCCTAAGGGATTGCCACGATGAACTCCCGATCCTGCTCCCTCCCCTGTACATAAGTGCGAGCTTCATTATAATCCGGACTAAATCCTGTCAGGCCCGACAAATCCAGGCGATGGGTCGTCATTCTCACTTGTGTATCCGAGACCTCGACCAGTTTATATTCGAACGGAGTCTCGATCAGGGAGCTGGCGGAGGCGAAGGCGGCTTCCTCGGTCAAATGAAGTGTGTTGAGATGGTTGTGCCCGGATAAGACCACCTTCAAGCCCGGATGCTTGCGAACCAGATTAACGATGGATTGGCGAAAAGTTTCAGGCGCATCATGGATGACTCGGTCCAGTCCGCTTTGCTCCCGGCTCATGCCAAAGACCGGACTATGGGTGACGAGCACATGCGCCTTCCCTGGGTGAGCCTCAATGGCCTGTTCCAACCGATGGAGCTGCGATTCGGTGAAGCATGGCATCTGCGCGCCCTTCCAGTAATACTCATAGCCGCTCTCCCAATGATTGGGCATAACGTGGACGACACAGGAAGTGCAAACTACCTCATAATGGGGAGAACCGCCGATAAACAAATCCGGAGCGTGAGACAACCACAGCTCCACTGCGTCGGGGCGGTCCAAATCGTGGTTCCCCAGACATAAATAGACGGGAACGGGCAGCTTCAACAGGTCATAGGCCTGACGAATCAAATCGACACTGCAGCAGTCTATCAGATCTCCACCGTGAATAACGAAATCGGCGGAATGCCGGATCACTTCTCCACGAAGCGCGTCAATCAGATCGGCCAGGCGTTCCGGATAGGCCGGCTGCTGATGAAAGCCAATCGGATTGGCGCCGAAATGAGTGTCTGTCAAATAAAGAAAACATGTCATGGAAACTTCTCTCCCTCATCCATAATGCAATCCCAAGCAACACAGGATCGTAAACGATTGCCCCGGTTTATGTCATGGTTTGTTCCTTTAGTTCCTTCGCTGCGCCCTTAGCCAACTCCTTCACTAGTTTGTTTACTATTCCTTCCCGCGCCTCTTCAATTGTTCTATCATCACTCGTTCTTTCATTTGTCCCTTCGAATCTTCCTTCAGTTGATTTCCAGATTTATTTATACTGTTGTTCTCCTATTTGTTCCCCCCTTCCTTCTTCACATGTTTCCTTCATTTTGGTCCATTGCACCTTCCCTAACTTGTTCCTTCTCTTGCCTAGGGCAGCATGAGACTGCTTGGCCAACCTCATGCAGCACCGCAATACACGCCGGAGGAGCGAGCATCGGTAAGAAGCTTTACCACTTATACGGAAGGGGAGAGGAGACCGCTCCCCCGCCATCAGTTATTCTTATACCGCTCGTAAGCCGCTTGCTCAATTTCCATATATTTATCAAGCCCCATTTTCTTTACCGTATCGACATATTTATCCCACTCGCTAAAAGGAGTGTCGCCGGCAATCAATTTGGCCTCGGTTTCTAGAATAAAAGTATGGATATCCGAGCCGACCGACGTCATGAATTCTGCCTCCTCCTCCGTATAGTTGAACGCATTCCATATTTCCTGCGGCACATACGGCTCTACCTTCTTCCCTGTTTCTATAGCATTCGGCAGCGATTCGGCTCCCTGGAAGTATTCCGCTTGGACGAAGCCGGGATAGCTTCCCCCGTTCCAGGTGAAATATTTAGTTCTTGCCTGGGTCATCGTAAGACCGTTCGGGTTATCGGTAATATCCTCTACGTATTCCAAGGATCCGTCCGGCTTTTTCGTATAAGTGACCCCTTCTTTTCCCATAAAATAGAACAGGGCCCCCTCGTCGCTGTAGAAATAATCGATCCATCTGACCGTCGCTTCCGGATATTTGTTTTTATTGGTAATCGCCATAGATCCGGGTTGAACCAAAGGCGATTTCACATGGGAGTATAATTGATCGCCATGAGGCCCTTTCAGTGCCCCTAAACCGATGTAATGGTCTAAATTAAAAGCGGTAACCGGATTAGTCGTAATGGCCGATCCGATGTTTCCTTCGGCTCCTTTGGCTCGGAATGCGCTATCCTTAATCGTGAAGATTTCCGGATCGATCAATCCTTCAACATACAGCTTATGAATAAATTCCAGAACCTCTTTATATTTCGGATCGAGGCGGAAAAAACGCAGCTGATCCTGGTCCGGGTCCATATCGACAAATAGATGGCCAAGCCCCCGATTACCCAGACCCCATGACCCTTGAAGCGAATACTTCAATACATTGATATTAGACCCGCTGTATGGAATTTCGTCCGCTTGGCCATTCCCGTTAAGATCGGTCGTCTTGACCGCTTGCAGGAATTTGTAATAGTCTTCAATCGTTTGCGGCTCCTGCATATTCAATTGGTCCAACCAGTCCTTATTGATCCACAGTGGCGTCCCGATCAACATAGGCAGAAACTCGGGAGAGTAAAAGGTTGGGAACGAATAAATATTGCCGTCCGGCATCGTCAGCCCTTTTCTTAAATCCGGATACTGATCCAGCAGCTTTTTGAAATTCGGCGCATACTGATCAATGAGATCATTTAATGGAATCAGCACTTCCTGCTGCGAGCCATATTTCATCAGATCCGTTGCACTCAGCCTGGCCGTATAGAACACATCGGGGTAATCTCCGCTCGCCAGCGCCAGATTGCGTTTTTCTGTTAGGCTTTCAAATGGCACCAGCTGAAAATTCACCTGGATATTGGACATTTTCGCATATTCTTTCCAGACGAACGTTTCTTCGAATTTACTGCTGTTGGATGCATCCTTACCGGTAAAGAAAGTAAGGGAAATCGGTTCCTTCACAATCGGAAATCCGCTTGGATTGAGATTGCCGGCTTCGTCTTGCCCTTCCCCTTTCGCTTCTCCTTGTGCTTCACCTCCCTGGCTCCCCGTCCCTGGAGAGCTTCCTTCCTTGCCACAGGCAGATAATAAGGGGGTCAGAGCCATCACCGCCGCAAGCAGCAGCGATCCCCATTTATTTATTTTCATTAGAAGGATTCCTCCTGTTTTCTTGTTTTCTTTGTCTAGAATATCATCCTTTAAGCGCCCCGATCATAACTCCTTTGACAAAATATTTTTGCAAGAAGGGATACAGTATCAGCATGGGCAGATTAGCCACCACCACGACCGCATATTTCAATGCTTCAATCTGCAGCATGTAATTCATTAGAGTATCATCGTTAGACGAGGCCATCTCATCCATTTGCTCTTGAATCAAAATTTCCCTCAAGAACAACTGTAACGGATATTTGTCGCGATCGGTCAAATAAATCAGTGCGTTGAAAAAAGCATTCCAATGCCCTACCGCATAAAACAGCGTCATGACCGCAATAATCGGCATGGACAAGGGCAGTACGATACGGAGGAGCGTTTGAATATTCGAGCAGCCGTCAATAAAGGCCGATTCCTGAATTTCGAATGGAATGCTGGTCTGAAAGAATGTCCGCATAATGATAATATTCCATACCGACACCGCCCCGGGAATGACCAGTGCCCAGATCGTGTTCAACATGTGCAGATCCCGGATCAACAAATAGAGAGGGATCATCCCGCCACTGAAAAACATCGTAAAAACAATGAGCGCCGTAATGAGGTTGCGCCCGTAGAAATCTCTGCGGGAAAGAGGATAGGCCGCCATGGTCGTAAACAATAGATTAATAGACGTCCCCGTAACCGTATACAGAATCGTATTAAGATACCCCGTCATAATGTCCCGGTTTTCAAATACTTTTCGATAAGCATCGAACGTGAAGCCTTTGGGAAGCAGCCAGATCTCCCCTCGCAGAATGGCCGCCGGCTCGCTGAGTGAAGCGCTTAAAACATAGATTAACGGGTAGATAACGATAAGCAGCACCAATCCCAGGGCTGCATAGACAATTCCTTCAAAGACACGTTCTCCCCGGCTCTTGTACACCATCTACATGATGCCCCCTCACCACAAACTGGTATCGTTAACTTTGCGCGCGATGTAATTGACCACCACCAGCATCAAGAAGTTGACCACCGCATTGAACAACCCTACCGCCGCTGAGTAGCTGTATTGAGCCCCAATAATTCCCGTTCGGTAGACATGCGTCGCAATCACATCGGAAGCGTCCATATTCAGTGAGTTCTGCATCAGGAAAACTTTCTCGAAGCCAACGCTGAGCACCCTTCCGACGTTAAGAATAAGCAGAATCACTATCGTCGGTGCAATAGCGGGAAGATTAATATGCCAAACCCTCCGCAGCCGGCCGGCGCCATCCACTTTGGCCGCTTCGTGAAGCTGAGGATCCACCCCGGACAACGCCGCCAAATAAATGATCGAGCTCCAGCCCATTTGCTGCCAAACTCCGGACAAGACATACACCGTCTTGAACCAACCCGGCGAAGTCATGAACGATACGGGCTCGAAGCCGAACCACTGCAGCAGTTGATTAACAGCTCCGGTTTGTGGAGACAGGAACAAGAACAGCATACCGACAATGACGACGGTGGACAAAAAGTGGGGAGCGTAAGTGACGGTCTGAACGACCCGCTTGAACAGCCGGGAACGGACCTCATTAATCATTAACGCCAACAGAATGGGAATGGGAAAGCCGACAACGAGCTCATACAAACCGATCCCGAGCGTATTCTTGATCAATCTCCAGAAATAAAAGCTTTCGTAAAAGCGCACAAAATGCTTCCAGCCTACCCACGGGCTGCCTAAAATCCCCTTGGTCGCGATAAAATCCTTGAACGCAATCTGCACTCCATACATCGGATAATACTCAAAAAGGACAAAGTAAACGAGTACAGGAAGAATCAACAAATACAAATCCATATTACGGCGCAGCCTTCTTTGGAGCGGACTTTGCAATTTTTTGCTTACGGGCTCTCTCCCTTGCGGGAGGGCTGCTTTCTTTTTTCCCCCTCGGATGATGTCACCCGGTAACGATAATTTAATTTTCTTCACCCCCTTCTCGCGTTTCTCACGGCGATTATATATCGAGCGGGCGGTGAAGCCTATTTACCGTTTTCTCATTCGTTGACAACATTATCAACCAGTCAAAAAAGTGAAAACTTTAGAGAAAAAAGGCAATCCATTTATATAAAAAGATGGCTGTGGCCTAAGATTTCGCATGATACAATCAAAAGGAAACGCTCCGTCGCCTTATACGGCGATGATTTTCCGAGCACGGAAAGAACGTCTATAAGTTCAAGCTTGTACAGTGTCTAACAAAAAAACTTCTGAGGGTGTTGTCCAATTGTCATCTCGCATTAAGACCAGAAACTCTTTATTTATCCAAATGTTCACCGGATTTCTTGCCGTGATTTTTCTGCTTTCCTCCCTTCATTGGATTTCTTTCTCCATTTTAAAAAACGATACCAAGGGGGAAATGATCAAGTACAATCGTCTGCTGCTGCAGAACGCGGTGAAGGAGTACGAGGATCTATTCAAGTCCGTCAAAAGCATTCTATACAGTCTCTACTACGACCCTAAAGTAACGTCCGCCAACGTGAAGCTGGCCTTGCAAAGAATGGACCGGATCGATTATATGAAAGAGGGGCAGATCGTTAACCAGATTGAAAACCATGTTTCAAACAGCGATTTGTTTTTGGACAATATTCTTATTTATTTCAATCAATCCTCCCTCGTTCTGGATAAGGGAGGGCGATCGGACGCAGAGTTTACTTTTGCAAACGATTACAGAAGTTCAAGCTATCCTTTCAGTTTTTGGCAGAAGCAATTCGGTGAAGGGTATACTTACCGGACCTTTCCAAAAAGCGAATTTTCCGTTGTCCCGGGGTTTACCAAAAGCCTTCTGCCTATCTCCATCAAAGAAACGCCAAAGTATCAAATTATCGCTTTGCTGGATGCGGATCGGATGCTGCAAACGTTTCACAACGTGCCTGATGCCGAATTTATGATTATGAATAGTGACCGGCAGATCATTTTCCAAACAGCCGGAGATTTTCCGGAACCCGCCCTCAGCGCAATAGAAGGAAAGGAAGGGGAGCTTGAGTGGGGGCAGCATTATTATTTCTTGCAGAAAGGAAATGAAACCGGATTCACTTACGTCACCATGATACCTGCCTCCATCATTACTTCACAAATGGAGAAATTTAACCTCACGTTGCTGCTTGCTCTAGGCCTGTCGATTGGAGTGGGGATTGTCTGCTCCCATTTCTTCAGCCGCAGGCTGCATCGCCCGGTCAAGCAAATCATCGCCTCCGTCCAGCAATCGCAGCAGGGGAGCCTGGGCAGCGCGATTGGCGAGTTCAATTTGATCCATGATAAAATTCATTCTTTGATCAAGGAGAAGAACGACATTCAAGCCGAGCTGCTGAACCAAAGGTCGCTGCTGACCAATTACGGGTATATTAACAAGCTGAAGATGATCCGCTCGGATTTGTACGACCTGCAGGAATTCATCCGGGCGAACCGGAAATTCCGAATCGTTCTTTATCACCTGCAGTATTGCAATGCTTCCTTACAGCAAATGGGCATTTCGACTGACGAAGTCTCTTACTATCTTCGGGAATATATTAATTTAACAGTGTCCGAAAGCTTCCCGGGTTCACATACGTTTCAGATTGAAAGCGATCAGATTTTATCGATTCTATTCGAAGATGAACCGACAGAGAATGTCAAGGAAACTCTGCTCCCATTGAAAAAGGTTTGGGACGGGGATGCCGGGTATTACCTTATTTCCGTGGCTCTAAGCTCCGTCTACACTTCCGCTGCAGAGTTCAGTACCGCATACAATGAAGCTTTGGACAAGGCCGCTCAGGCCAAATTGCTTGGGGAAACGCAAATTATCTCCGATCTCCGCCCGCCGGCCAAGCATCACCCTTTTATACCGGAGAAAGAAAAGGAGTTCGAGCTTAACCTGCGTGAAGGGAATGACGTGGAGTGCAGGGAAATCCTGAACCGGATGCTCGATTATTTGCAGCACAAGGAAGAGAGCGCCACGCGTATCAAGCAGTTTGCCAAATCGATGCTGGAGACAATGATCCATCTTGCCGGATCGATTATCCCGGACCCGAACCTATCCGAGCTTCAGAAGGCATTGCGGCAAACGGAAGAGTGCTTCACCTTGGACCAATTGAAACGGCTGCTCGAACCGCAGGCGTCCCGCGTCGCATCGTTATTCAGCTCGGTTAAGAACGAGCGGAACGATTTGGTCAATCGCGCGACAGACATTTTGGAGTTGCGCTATGCGGAGGATATTTCGTTGGATTCGGTGGCGGACAGCCTCAATATTTCAAGCAATTATTTGTCTATATTGATGAAGGAGAAAACAGGGATTAATTTCAGCGAGCACTTAAACAATATCCGTATCCGCAAAGCGAAGGAATTGCTCGAATCTACCAGCCTTAGTGTACAGGAAGTAGGTATAAGGATCGGCTACCGCAACGTCACTTCTTTTATCCGCATGTTCAAAAAGATAACCGGCCTGACGCCGGGCGATTACCGCAAGCAGATCAAGCTAGAGACTTTGCGGTAAGCTGCAAATTCCGGTAATGATACGGTTTCCGTGATCAGCACAGCCACCAAACGGTTATTGTGCCTGCAATTCCGGTCGGGGAGAGACCTGGAGGAATCGCAATAACTCCCATAACGATTTAAATAGGGGAGGGGTCACGTTGGAAAAAATACCAGACTTTAAGACCGAAATAAAACTGTAATGCTCTTACGACGATCACCAAATCGTAAGGTACGGACAATTCCTGTGAAGACCACCAAGGAAATGGGCAGGCACGACGTCCGGTGAAAGAGGCGTATATCCGGAGCGCGTCTTTAACTTATTGTTTTTCATGAATTTTTTTAGCAGGGATTTAATATAAGCTATAGAATAAACCTCCAAATGAAATGTTAGGATAGGAGGGACTACTATCTATAACAAACGAACTGAATTATTTTTGATACTCTGGAAAAAGGTCAAAGAGCGCACATTATATAAAACGATATTTGTATTTTTCATGGGAATTTGGGGAGCGGCTATAGGTGTTTTTTTCGCCATATTACTTCTCTGGGGTTATGAGTATAAATGGAAATTAATATTGATACTAATCGGTTTTGTAGGCGGAATTTTGTTAAGTTATAGTCAATATGGATACTGGGACAAGAAATATAATAGTTTTAAGGATTTTGCCGAGAAGCATCAATCAAGAAAATGAAATTTATTGTGTGGGAGGGGGGAGATCCCCCGCCGAGAACTAGAAAATAAATGCGTGTGATGCTCGATGATACTTAAGGCCAAGCCAGCTCCACACCATGTTTCGTCAGCAGCTTCTGGAAATCGGCTAGTTCGGCCTTATCGTTCCGCACGCTGCGTGGAGAAATCCCTCGGTCCAGGCAATAGGCGGCCAAAGCCCCCGAGGCTTCGCCAATGTTCCACTCAACGGGATGAAGTCGATAGCAGCCATTCGTAATATGGGTCGTACCGATATTCTTGCAAGCCGGAAGCAGGTTATTCATCCGGATGGGCAGAAGGCTGCCTAACGGAATGTGGAACGGCAGGCTGGCCACATCGATATAGTTGCGGCCTCCGGTGCTGGGGTGCAGATCGATATGATAATATCCGATCCCTACACTGTCCTCATACCGAACCGCGCCCTGCTCCCCCCGAATCTCCGGACTGAGATGCTGCTCCACGACCGTGAATTCCGCCTTGATTCTTCTCGATTCCCGGATGTATGCCATCTGCGCCAGGCCGTCCTCGGTCCCCATGACATCGCCCCTGAGCCGTAGGCCGGGATAGCCTTGCTTGTCATCCGGACGCGGCGCTTCGGTCTGCATCCAGTATAGAAGAGACAAGCTTAACTGCTTGGCCTGTTCCAGATGCTTCTGCCTTTCCTCCGGGCTCACATCGATGACCGGACCGAGCCAATAGTCGTTTTGCGGCCAATTGACGATCGTGATATCGCTCTGGAAAGTGCCCGGCTCGAACAAATTTTTGTCTATGACTCTCCGGTAGTTCCAGAGGGAGAACAAGCCGTCCCTTGGAAACAGCGCATATTCCACCTTCTCCAGTGTACGCGGCTTAGGGGAATACCAGCTCAGCTGCTTCTCCGGCCAGAAGTCCGCCTGGTACTGCCTCCAGAAATCGTAATCCTTCGGCCTGGCAATCGTATGGTCTTCCCCTTCGATATAATCGATGGCGAAACAATGCGTGATGGCCTGCATATCCATCGGATCGGCCGCTCCCTGCATGGCGTGAGGCTCCCCTGTCTCCTTCACGGATTCCGCTCCGGTCGTATATTCCGTACCGGTTAACGGCAGCAAATCGCCGCAATCGGTCGCATCGAGAAAATAAGGAGCGGTCAGCACCAGTCTCTCCCCATCCGCCAACCGGCGCACGGTGACGGCCCGGACGTTGTCGCCGTCCGTCTCGGCTGCGACCGGAACCACCCCCGTGATGACGGTTAACCGGCCGCTGTGCTCATACGGGGCCAGCATCGCCTTAAGCACGGCATAAGCCGCCCTCGGCTCGTGGCTGATGCGGCTCACCATCGCATTTCCGGGATTTAACAGCGGCTTAAGCTTCTCGCTCTCCCGCAGAGGGAAGAACTGCCTGTAGTAGCTGCGGACATGCTCCCGGTAAGCCCGGTAGCTCCTAGTACAGCCATGATGCTCAATCCAATGATGCTCATCGGGAGGCACCGCCTGCGAAGTTAACTGGCCGCCGATCCATGCCGCCTCCTCGGTCAGAACGACGCGCTTGCCCATCCGGGCGGCCGCCAGCGCTGCTGCACAGCCCCCCGTGCTTCCGCCTACAATCACAATATCGCTATGGATATGCTGCAATCTTTATCTTCCTTTCTATTCCTGAAAATCGGATGGGCTTTTGCCCGTATATTTTTTGAACACCCGCGCGAAATAGCTTGGATCCTTGTAGCCCAGCCTGTCCGCGACTTCATAGACCATCACTCTCTCCACCTGGAGGAGATGAATCGCTTTCTCCATTTTTTTGCGGATAACGAAATCGGAGAAAGACTCTCCCGTCACTTTTTTGAACATGCGGCTTAGATAAGAGGAATTGATATAGACATGCTGGGCGGCATCCTCCCTCGTAATATTTTCATAGATATACTCGTCCACATAATCCATCACCTGCTGGATGATCTTCGTCTTGCGATCCGTGCGGAACCCTTCGTAGCTTTTGCTTAATTCGATATATAGCTGCCGCCACCAGCTCATCATTTCCTCCAAGGTGCGGAATTGCTCGGGATGCCTCCACTTCTCCATCTGCTCATCATTAACGAAAGAACGGACACTCTTGCCCAGCCGATGGGCCAGCCCGGTGAAGATGCCCGCCAATTGAAAAGACCATTCGTCCGCATAAGCAAGGCTGCCGCTCTCCTTCCATTGTCCGAACAACTCCTCCATCATTCTCGCGATTTCTGCCTCGTCGTTCATTTCGACATGCTGCACCAGCAATATCTCATCGGAAGGATTAAGGAGGGCGAACGGATTCTGCTCGGGCTGAACCAGACTTTTATGAAGAATCGTATTCGTCCCGAGGGATAGCTTCAGCCTGAGCAGACCGATCGTTTCTTTGAAAATGCGGGGAAGCTCTGCGGCGTGCACTGATTCTGCACTAACTGCCGCGGTCAGGCTGATCTTGAGAAGGGAATTGATCTTGACCCGGGCCTGCTCCGCCCACAGCGACAAATCCTCCGCCAAATCGGAGGAGAATGATTGATAAATGACCACCGTCTGCCCGTTCCCCCGCTGATAAGCAATTCCGCTGTCACCTAGCAATTCTCCTATGACGTTGTTCATCGCGAACTCCAGCAATCTGCCGTCGCCGCTGGACAAGCCTTCCTTCCCGTCCATTTCGAATATGGCTACGGCGGCCTCCATATCCCACTCGTAAGGAATGTTCAAGAAGGAGAAGCTCTCCCTTAAGGTATCTTCCCCTGTAGGGGCGGCTCCGTTCAGCCATTCTTCCAGGAAAGCGTTGCGAAGCACCGGCAGACTGCTCTTCAGCTTCTGCTCCCATTCCAATGATTTGGCCTGCCGCTGAAGATCTGCTTGCAGCTCCTCCCGGACTTTGTCCAGTTCCGTATGAAAACGTTTCTTGCCGATAGGCTTCAATAAATAATTGGTGACCCCGAGCGATATGCATTTCTGGGCGTACGTGAACTCGTCATGTCCGCTGATAATAATGACCTTCGTATGCGGCTGGATTTCGAGAATCGCTTCGGTCATGGCCAGCCCGTCCATAACCGGCATGCGAATATCCGCTACGACCAGCTCTGGCCGATGAAGGCGAAACAGCTCCAAGCCTTCCAGCCCGTTGGCTGCCGTCCCGATAAGCTCCATGCCGAACAGCGGCCAATCGATCGCTTCGGCCAAGCCTTTGCGGACCCGCGGCTCATCTTCAACGATGATTACCTTTATGCTCATGCGTATCTGCTCCTTCCAGGCGATCCAGCCGAATCCGAATGGCGACGCTGGTTCCTTCCTGCAGCTTGCTCGTCATTTGGAAATCCATGTCGTCTCCATACACAATCTTCAGCCGCTGATACAGGTTCCGCAGCCCGTAAGTCGCGTCGGAAGACCCGTGCTCCCGTTTGATTTCATTCCATAATTTCCACAAGCCTTCTTCGTCCATGCCAATCCCCGTATCGGTCACCCTGCATGTCAAGTACTCCCCTTCACACTTGATCTGGATTGTCAGCCGGCACGTATCCGCCGCCTTCTCCAGCCCGTGAACGATGGAATTCTCCACGATTGGCTGCAGCATCAGCTTCATGATCCGCAATGACGATACCGCGGGATCGATGTCCCAATGAACTTCAAATTTGTCGGTATGCCTGAACTGTTGGATACGTATATAGCCTTTCAAGTGCTCTATCGTTTCCTCCACCGTAATGAAATCTTTGCCGCGTGACAGGCTTAAACGGAAAAAATTAGACAAATCCAGCACCACTTCGCCTATCTCATCCACTCCGCTTTCCTCCGCCACCCAATAAATGGAATCGAGTGTATTATACAAAAAGTGAGGGTTCACCTGCGATTGCAAAAATTTCAGTTCTATCTCTCTCTTATGAAGCTGCTCCTCCAGAATTTCCCGCCGCATCTTCTGTTCATTCTGCACCATATCGTTGAAACGCTGCTGCAAAAAGCCAAGCTCATCCATCCGTTTAATGGGTATCGGACGGAACGCAAGACCTTTCTCAATGGTAAGCATGCCTTTAATAAGCCTCTTGATCGGATTGAAAATTTGCAGATAGAGCACATGGAACAGCAGCAGCAGAAAAATAGCGATGACAAGCAGGACCGCAACCGCTATCCGCTTCATCGTAAGTACATCCTTCATGATTTCGGCATAAGGGATAATCATATGGATAGTCCAATCGGTCGTCTCCGATCGCTTGTGCACCGCCAGATAAGAGTTCCCGTCTATTCGGATCGTCTCGTAGGGCTGCCGGAACGATTCCTTCACGGCCAGAGCTCCGGCCGATTCGCCCAGAGGGGCACCCGCGGTGTAAAAAAGATCCCCTCCGGCGCTATGGATCACAATCCCCGTCCCGTTCCATAATTCGATCCGGCCGACGAACAAATCCAGCACCTGCTTGTTAAAATTGATCATCAGCAAGTTTTCGTGATTTTTGCCCGGCAGCTTCTGCACCACGGTGATCATGGATTGCGTCCCCTGTTTGAACGATGGCAGTACACCCGGCAGATCGGCGCCAATTGCCAGCGGCTCGTTCTGTCCAAGCATTTGTTGGATCCACCCCATCTGTTCAGGTTCGGTATTATAAATGCCATCGGCGGTCGACAGTACCTTCCCGGATTCCGGATTGTACACACCGACGGAATAGAGATAAGGATTTAAGACGGAGTAATTTTTCAGCTTGTCCAGCAGTTGAATCATCGACCAAACGGAGGAAGAAGACGAAAAATCCGGGTTCTCCCTTAGCAGCTTGTTGAAGCCGCTGTCACCGGCGATAGCATTGGACAGCCGTATATTGTTGCCGATGTACACCTCCATATTTCCCATCAGCGTCTCCATCGTCTGTTGGGCCAGCACGCTCACTTTATTCTCGAGAGTCGACTGAAACCAGAAAAACAAAGCATACACGAGAACGAAAAAAAGAAGAAGATGGCCGACGACCAGCAAGATTAATTTTTGTTTAATCCCCAGCTTCTTTCGTCTTTGTCCCATCTTCTTCATATAGTCTCACCGTACCTTAAGTTGTCTTCGTTATTATTTCGCGGTGTCGTACCATTCCTGCACTTCCCGGGCGATATCGTCCTCGCCCTTCTGCTTATATTCCTCTACGAAGGAATCGAAAGCGTCAATCGGCAGCTCGCCGACAATGATTTTAATAAAGGTTTCCTCCCGCAGCTTGTTCAGACTGCTCTGCTTCTCCACCATGGTCGGAGTCGGAGCACCCAGATACTGATTCGAAATGCCATACTTGGAGGAATGCTCGATCGTGCCGACCAGATTGAATTGGGCGCCGAGAGATTCCATCTTCTTGGCGTTCAGCTCTTTGGGCTGCATGAACATCAGCTGCTGACGGTAGCCGTACTTGTTATGATTCTCGAAATTGAGCGCGTATTTCCCGTCCTCCATAGTATACATGAAACCTTCTCCCAGATCGTCAAAGCCGAAGACAAATTTGTCGATCGTCTCCGGAACCGCCATCCAGTTAAGCATACGCAGGATAGCATCCAAATTCTTAGCCTGACTGCTGATTACGGCAAACGATTTATATTCGGCTCCGCCCGCTACACCTTGCTTGCCGTTCGGTCCGACCGGAGGTGCGATGGGAATCCATTCCGCTTCCGGATCGTTCTGCTTGCTCGTATTAATCTCGCTTCTCGGAGCCGCCCAGCTTCCTTCATAGATGCCGACCTGATTGTTCGCCACCTTCTCGTTGTAGGCGGCAATTTTCGTAATCGGCCATTCGTTATCCAGCAGCTTATCCTCATGCAGCTTGCGGATGTAGGCCAGCGCTTCCTTCATTTCCGGCTGGATATCGGCCTGGACCAGCTTGCCGTCCTTCTCCACCCAATATCCGGGAATGACCCCGAACGCGCCGAACAGGTGCGACCAGCCGAGCATATTTTCGTAAGCAATCATTCCGTACGTGTCGTTCTTATTCGTGCCGTTCGGGTCCTGATCGCGGAAGGCTCTCGCGACATTCTCGAATTCCTCCAGCGTCTTCGGCACTTCCAGCCCCAGCTTATCCAGCCAGTCTTTGCGGATATAGACGTTGTCGGTCGCTTTATTGCCATCGTTCAGAACGGGAATGGCGTAAATCTTGCCATTGTTCTTAGCCGCTTCCCATGCGCTTGGATAAACCGCATTCATCAAGTTGCTGTAGGAATCCAACTTCCCGTCCAATTCCATCAAAGCGCCCATTTCCGCATTTTCCATCAGCCAGTTCTGATAGCTGGCGGGGATGACGAACAGATCGGGAATATCATTGGAGGCGAATTTCAGCGTGAGCTTATTCATAAATTCATCGGCCGCCGAAGGGCCGTATTCGATTTGCAGATCGACATTATTTTCCTTCTCGATCAATTGCGTCCAAGGGTTGTTGTTAATATCCTCGCCGGCCGGGAAGTTGGCACCGCCGGACATAAATACTTTAATCACATCGGGCTTCGTTTTGTTTTCTCCTTGAACCTCCTGCCCCTTATCGGTGGAGCTTGGGCCGGCGTTGTTCGACGTACCGGAGCCGCAAGCAGCCAGCATAGACAGAGACAGAACGGCGGCCAGCGGGATCATAGCTTTTTTCTTCATGAACATGGACCCTCCCTAAATATAAGTATAGAACACATCAGGACAAACGGCGCGTTATTCCTTAAGCGAACCGAGCATCACCCCTTTGGCAAAATATTTTTGAATGAAAGGATACATAAGAATCATCGGAATGACGCTGGCCATAATGGTAGCTGCCTTCAATGTCTCCGGAGAGACCAGGAACAAGCCGGTGTTGTTCGTCATTTCGATGTTGCTGTCGTTAAGCACGATCATATTTCGCAAATACACCTGAAGCGGATTCAGATTAACGTTGCTGATATACATGACCGCATCAAAGTAGCTGTTCCAATGCATGACCGAATAGAACAAGGTCAAGGTCGCCACCGCCGGCAGCGACAGCGGAATGTAGATTTTCCACAAAATCGTGCCATGCCCCGCACCGTCCATCTTGGCCGATTCCTCGAGGCTGAGCGGCACGGATTGAAAGAAGTTTTTCAACAGAATAAGGTTAAAGGCACTGACGGTGGAAGGCAGCAGCAGCGCCCACAGCGTATCCAGCAGGTGCAGCTCCTTCAGCAGCAGGAAAGACGGGATCAATCCCCCGTTGAACAGCATGGTGAAGATAACCAGATTCATGACGAGACCCCGGCCCTTCAAGTCTTTGCGGGACAGCGGGTAAGCCATCAGGCTCGTTACGACCATATTGATCGTCACCCCCGCCACTACGCGGATGATCGATATTCCGAACGCTTTATAGAAAGCACTGTCCTGCAGCAGCAGCTTGTAAGCCTCGATTTGAAAATCAACCGGAAAAATCGTCACCCGGTTAGAGACGACCGCCGTTTGGCTGCTCAGCGACTGCGCCAGCACATGCAGAAAGGGGAAGAGGGTTACCGCCCCGAACAAAGCAAGCAGCGAATAGTTGAGCAGGCTCCCCAGCTTGGAAGAAACATTAACTTTGCCCATTACCACAGTCCCCCTCCGCCCAAGCGCTTCGCCAGCCCGTTCGCAATGTAGATCAAGATCAGCCCGACCGTGGACTGAAACAGGCCGACGGCTGTGGCAAAGCTGTATTTTTGTTCCGTCAACCCGACGCGGTACACATAGGTGTCGATGATGTCTCCGACCTCATAAACGAGCGGGTTGTACAGCATGAATACTTGCTGCACGCCCAGCTCCAGAATATTTCCAAGCTGCAGGATAAACAAAATAACGATCGTCGTCCGTATGCTGGGCAAGGTGATATGCCAAATCTCGTGCCATTTCCTGGCTCCGTCCATTCTCGCCGCCTCATACAGGGAAGGATTTACTCCCGCTATGGCCGCCAAATAAATGATGGAGGACCAGCCCGACTCTTTGACAATGTCGGAGACAACTAGAATGGCCCGGAAGAATTGCTTCTGTGTCATAAACAGGACCGGATCGCCTCCGAACCAGGAAATGAGCGAGTTGATCATTCCCTTCGAGGAGAGCACCTGAATAACAATCCCTCCGAAAATAACCCAGGAGAAAAAATGCGGAATGTAAAACAGCGTCTGCGCCGTCGCCTTGAACCATGTCTTCCGCACTTCATTGAGCATGAGCGCCAGCATAATGGGAACCGGAAACCCGAATAGCAGCTTGTACATGCTGATGATAAGAGTATTGCGAAAAACGGTGATGAACTCGGCATCTTCGAAAAAACGGATAAAATGCTTGAACCCGACAAAGCTGCTTCCCGAAATTCCTTTGAAGGGGCTGTAATCCTGAAAAGCTATAATGATGCCGTACATCGGCAAATATTTGAAGACGATAAAATAAAGCAGTCCCGGCAGAAGAAACAGATAGAGCAGCCAGTCCGCACGAATGGTTCGCAGCCATCCTCTTCTTTGCATCCATACTCCCCCTTGCTGTTCGGTGCGGCGAAATTGCGCCCTTCGTTTGCCATCATTGTAGATAAGATCGGCCTCCGAGGGCAGATGAAAATCGTTGAATTTATGGGACGATTGTGACCTTTTCCTCTCCAAGGAGGTATGCGGCGGCAGAGGCCTGCAAGGACGGGGCCCGGTCATAAGCGAGCAGGCACGGCGCGGAGCGTTCCCGCACATCGTATTCGGAGCCGAAATGAATCCACAGCCCTTCCCGCATGCTGCCCAGCAGCCGGTCGGCCGCTTCCGTGAATGCTTCTCCCATGGGCTTGTTATGGGAAACGGCCAGCAGAACCCGGGCATCCTCAGGGAGCTCCGATAACAGAGCGAGCGTTCCCTCGTAGCTTGGAGCGGATTCTTCACGCAGGTTCGGCAAACCGGAGCGGAGCCGCTCGGCAAACCCGGCGGTATGCTCGTCGCGGATCAGAATCCATGGCTGCTCCTGCGGTTCTCCCGCCAGCACTCCCCGCTGCAAGCCGCGAAGAGGAGTCAGCGCTTGGTCCGCAAGCGCCCTGCTGATCCGCTGCGAGGCCGGGGAGTTCAGCCGGTCCGTCGATATATCCGGGAACTGGTATTGCTCTGCCGTTAACCGGTACTTCTGCTTCATCTGAAGGATTCTCCGGACGGATTCCTCGATACGGGCCTCCGTAATTTCCCCCTGCTCCACTGCGGTTACAACAGCCTCCAGCACCGATTCCGCTTGCTCATAACTGTCCACAGTCGCGAGTAATATGTCCGCTCCGGCCTGAACAGCACGAACACAGGCCTCCTCCAGTGTAAATTGATTAGTAATTCCTTTCATGGACAGCCCGTCCGTTACGATTAATCCTTGAAAATTCAACCTCTCTCTAAGCAAACCGGTCGTCAAAGTATAAGATAGGGAAGCCGGCAGGGAAGAGTCGTCCCAGGCGGGAACGGCAATATGTCCGACCATTACGGCATCCACCCCGCCCCGGATTGCTTCCCGGAAAGGAGCCAGTTCGAAGCTTTCGAGCCGCTCCCGGCCGAAGGGAAGCACGGGCAAGGCTTCGTGGGAATCGACGTGAGTGTCCCCATGACCCGGAAAATGCTTCGCCGTGGCGATCATCCCATGCTCCTGATATCCCCGAATGACGGCTCGGCCCAGTCTGGATACCGTATCCGCATCCTCTCCAAACGAATGAGTGCCGATGACCGGGTTGAGCGGGTTATTGTTAATATCAACGACCGGGCTGTAGTTGAAATTAACTCCCATCGCCAAGGACTCCTCTGCCGTAATTCGCCCGGATTCATAGGCAAGCGCTTCGTCCCCGCCGGCTCCAATCGCGCGGTTCTTCGGGAAATGGACGGCTCCTTCCCGAAGCTTACAGCCGGCACCGGCGACGAGGTCCGCCGCTATGAACAGCGGAATGCCGCTGCCTTCCTCAAGCGATGCTTGCTGTAAATCGCGGCAGAGCTCCCCGACCTGTCGGGGACGGATTAAAGCCGACGTGCCTAGAAATATCCCCCCCGCCTTCAACCGGGTGACCAGCTTCCGCGTGTCTTCATCCAGGGCAGAAGCGAAAGCGGGAAAAGTGAACAGCTGCGCAACCTTCTCTCTAAGATTCATTTCTTGTAAATTCATAGATTTCTCCTCCGTTTTCCATGTCCGATAATGGATTCATTGTAAAAGGCGGAGAATTAAAAACGTAGAGGAATAACGTACGATTTCCGGTACTATTGTGACCAGATGTCCGCCAGCCTGTGCCCAGCCTGCCCAGCTTGCCCTCTAGCGATGCAGTCGCTAGTCAGGCGGACTAAACATGTGGTTGACCGCCGTCATGAGGACGACAAACACCGCGCACTGGGAGTCTCGCGCGTTGCGATGCGGAAAGAAAGTGCAAAGTGATGATGCATGGCCTTCGAAGCGTATCCCGTCAGCCTTGGCGGGGTCACGCGCCATTCCGCTTGCACGACACCAACAGAAAATGAAAACAGACGGATTTTCAAGGTAGACGCCCACCATCAGATGATGAAAATGGATGGATTTTCAAGGTAGAATAGAGTTGAATTGCTTCAATAGTGTGAAATTTGAAAACTAAATGGATTTCATACAGTTAGATTTCTATATTCGGAAGAAATATGGAAACTAACTGGAAAACCTACAGTTAGTTTGCGCCAAAACAGCCGTTTCGCCCAAAGTTGCCCATTTTAACTGTAGTTTATCCAGTTAGTTTGATCATTTTCGCCCATTCGCTTGAATCTACCTGTACAAAATACAGTTAGATGTGCCGCTCCGCTTGCAACGATGCCTGCAGACGGTAAAATAGACGGATTTTCAATGTAGTTTTCGTTTTTACCTCAAACGGGAGCAAACTAACTGCAGGAAATCCATCCCGAAAGTTGACTTCGAGGGTAAATGGCTTAAATGGCTATCGTCGTCCTCTGGACAGGCACGTTTACTGCTGAAATATAAGAACAGGTATAAGGTGATGAGAACTTATATTTTCTTATATTTTTACTTTAAGCAAAACGGCCCTTCATAAGGAAGGACCGTTCTCACATTTGATAATGATTCTATTCCCGAACTCCCAATCTCACATTGTCGATATACAGATAATTAGGCATGGCCAGATAGTGACTGTTGTTCCGTTGATAAAAGTCCACTCTTTTCATAGATTGCACATTCAATGCCGTGGAAGCTCCCTCATCTGCGGTGGCGTTAGCCCCGGATGCCAGATCCGCGATCGGCACTTGGACTGTATTCCATTGTCCCGGCTGCAGCACTACCCGCTTATAATAGGTTTGATTCGAGCTGTCGGTAAATTTCAGCCCCAAATTCATAACGGCGCCGTTCGGATTGTAAATATCGACTTTGAACGACTGTTGGCCGCTCCAATCCTGTATTTTAAAATGCGTCGGCGCTTCCATCCAGGCCTGAGAGACGTTATAGGCTCCATAATCGATTCGTATGGCCGTATTCTGCTCGTTAATTGTATCCTTGGTTTTGCTCAAGCTTACGGAAGTATTGCCCCCGAAGGTGAGCCATTCCAGATCGTTCAGACGGATACCGTCCTCCTGCACCAGCCTCATACTGTCGAAATAATACGTATTCGGCAGCGCCCGGTAATGGCTATTATTTCGCTGGACCAGCTTGATATAAGCGATCCGGCTCACATCAATCGGAACGGTTCCTGGTTCTTGGGAAGCTCCGCCCGTGCCGTTGATCAAGTCCGATATAGGAATCCGCACCGTATTCCATGAGTTCTTATATAGGGAGGCATAACGATAGTGCTGCTTGCCATTCTCATCTCCGATAATGATCGTGACAGCCCCCGTCTCGGAAGCGGGATTGAACACGTCCACGCGGAAAGAATCGAACGGACTCCAGTCTTTCAAAGCAAAATCCTGCCCATAGTAGCCGGTTACCAGACTGGTAGCATAAAGACCGAAATCTACTTTCATGGAAGCTTTGCCCTGCATGACCGTATCCGCCGCATTAGAGGTCATGGCGCTTGAACTGCCGGCGAACCGGCGGCTGTCGAACGTGTTTAAGGTGGTAGACACTTGAGTGTCTCCCTGATAGATTCCTTTGACAAAGCGATAAATATCCTCGTAAATCGGGTAGCCGACGGCCGGGTTGCGTGTCAGTTCGTAGAGGCCTCTGGCATCCTGATAATAGGCCAGAATGGAGTTATTCATGTACCCGTATTCCACTCCGCCGTTTAAATAATCGTAGAACCGTTCGCGGAATTTATCCGATCTCATAATTTGACCGTCAAATTCGATCTCCACTCCCATGCCCGCCTGATTAGACTTGTTTGCCGAGTTTTTAATCGTTTCCGGCGTCGTGGTATTGTCGCGGTTCATAAAATGGTTCGGCTGCAGAATGGCAAAATCAAAGTTAAAAGAAGCCCATTGGGTGGCCGCATAAGCACGGGACCACGGAATCCAGCAAAATATATAATCTCCTTTGCCATGAATATAGTTGGCTGTATTCTTAACCAATTGAACTTCATCGGTCTTCGTTGTATCCATGTCTTCCTTGAGCCAGTAAAATCCGCTTAGTTCCAGATGGGAGTAATTTTTCTGGTTGAACCGTTGGATGACTTGATCGATGTACCACCGAGTCACCTTGTCCCGCCCGGCTAAAGTCGTTAAATTTTCGCTTATGCCATCTCCGTCCACATCTCCAAAGTTTGTGACGATTTCGTTCGCAAATGGAACCATAATAACCACTTTACTTTTCAAATCCGGACGATTCAGCTCTTGGGCCGTCAGCTTCGTTTCCTCATTCAAGGCATTCAACTGCAGCATCTCGCTTGTAAAGATCCGATCCAGAAACCATTCCCAATCCTGTTTGACACCGGCCTTGGACACATCCGTCTCCCGATGAAAGGAATGCCCATAAGGGCTGTTCAATCCCAGGAACAGAAATTCCTGAAAGAATGTATCCTGCCGGTTGCCCTGCTTGTCTACAAAAGCGGTATAGGGCTTGAACTGTTCGCGAGGCCATGCAGATATGTCCTCTCCTCCATAGTTGGCCGGGTTATAATATCCGCTATAGATCAGCACGAGATCTTTCAGGTAAGCACCGGCCGGGTTATTCGGCGGAAAGTAAGCGGCCTCCGCCCTTGGCGACATTGCTGGAATTCCCGTGCTTAGGACCAGCAGCGCCATCATCATGAGGCAAATCGATCTTCCCTTAGCGAGAAACTTGCTCTTCATCAGCATCTCTCCTTAGACCGTTTTAGTAACGATCCCTTCCCGCATAATGCGGTTAGCCGGAAGCTGCCCGCCGAAGAATGTAACGCGCTTCACAGACAAGGTCGCTCATCAAAATTAACCGTTGAAGCGGTTACAAACGAGGAAAGGCAGCCCCCGAATTCGGCTTCGTTATCGCCCCTATTCTAACTGGAAGTGCAGACTGTCGATAGGGGAAGAATGTGCAAAAATACGGATAATCGTGACATTTTGCTGCCTAATGGATGGTTAATACAGTCGCCGGAACACTCACCTTGTACTTAGCATAGTTCGTCTTCCTCCTTTTGTGTTATCCCTTTCTCTCAGGAGGCCTCCTCCCTCTTCGACTAGTAACCCCTCCACTGCTTCTTCCCACCCTCTTTGGCTATTATCCCTTTCACTCAGACGATTTCTTCTTAGCCCCACGCCGCTACTCATTCCTCTCCAAAGACTGCTTCTTCCCAGCCTCTTTGGCTATCATCCCTTTCACTCAGACGATTTCTTCTAAGCCCACACCGCTACTCATTCCCTCACTTCCAAGCTTCGGCCACTGTCCCTTGCTCTGAACGACTTCCTCCCTCTTCGACTCTCCCTCCTTCTCTCAAACAGCTCCCCCGCCCCTCCCTGGGCTGCTATCCCTTTCTCTTAAACCAGCTTCACGCAAGATCCTTTGGTTGCTATCCCCTCTACTCAGACAACTCCTCTCAGACAACCCTCTGCCCTCTTTGATTGCTATCCCCTTCTCTCAGGCGGCTTCCCCAGGCAGCTTTGATGTGATCACAATAATCCTGATTTTCTAACATTATTCCTCTAGGTTCCTTATTCTCGGAATGCTACTTTATTCTGTGAGAGTTTAGGAGGCCGACTTTGGGGCTCCAGGCAGCAGTACAAGCTCTTTGAATTTAGTATGGCAGGGGGTTATTTTCAATTGGATAAGACACATTCCAGACGGCGTGTAGCCGTTATTACTGATACCGAAAGCGATTTGCTGTCACTGATGAAAAGCTTGGACCCGGACCTATTGATTGTAAAACCGGACGATGCCGCGGCGGTCGATTGGACGGCGGTGGATTCAATCGCCCTTCTGGGAGGGGCGGCCCCTAAGCCGATGCTCCTCCCTCCCCCCGCAAGAACGCTGATTGAGCGGGAATGCTGTGCAGGCAAAAGGGTTTTTGCCGAATTCGTCGGCAGTATTGGAAATGTATATTTCGAGCCTCCAGTCCCTACCCGTTACGAAAGGCTTGCTGTCGTGACATCAGGCTGGCTGGAGAATGAGCCTGACGGGGCGCTGATCGACGATCAGTTCGGGGAACGGCTTCGTCCGCATGAGTTTACGTGCTCGTCAACCAGACCGCTCCTTTCCTTCTTTATCGCACAAGCCCATGGGCGAATGGAAACAGCCGATATGAAGGAGCCTGAAGTTATGCGAGAACGGGCACTTTGGTTTGAGGCCGACGACCGGCTGCTCGTTTGTGCGTTCCGCCTCGCGAACTTTGCCAAAGCTCGTCATGCTCCATGGCGAAGAGTGCGGAAGCTGATCGGCTTTATCCTGAACTGGTTGTATGGCCAGGATATCGCCAACCACATCGACGATTTTCCTCGCAGCTACCGAGTTGGAGCCGAAGCCCGTCCTTCTTCGGATGCACTTGATGCTTCCGATATTCTTATGGCGGCCGACCGGGCACTGCAATGGGTCAGACGCTCCGGCATGCTGATCGATGAAGGACGCGGCGGCGCCCTGGAAGGGCTCGGGACGGAAATCGACTATACCGGCCGGCAGCGGCTCAGCCGCATCCGCCGAGTCGATTGCATAGGCGAGCTGGCTTTGCCGTTCTGGCTGCATTCGCTGATAAGCGGCAATACCCGAAGCCAGCGAATTTCCAACCAATTGACCGGCTACGTTCTGGACCATTACGTCAATCGGGAGCCCGGTCCCCTATACGGCATGATGCGTTGGACCGATGAAGCTTGGGGAGTCTGTTATCAGGACGATGTGGCGCGAGCACTGCTTCCCCTCTTACTCCGCTGCTTCTACGAAGGGACATCTGAACGGCTGGACGAGTGTGCCGACATTCTCGATTTCCTTATCCGCACCACAGGAACGGATGGAACCCGCCGATTCCGCACCGACAATAACCAATTGACGCCCGAGCAGCTGGAGAAGCTGGCCACTACCCCAGGCAATCTGCCGAGCGCTCACTATAACGCTTATTACTTCGCCGCTCTGTGCATCTATTACCGGCTTACCGGACGCGAGGAATATAGAACGGCCGCGGTCAAGGGACTAACGACGATTATGAAAGTGTACCCGGAGACCAAACGGGAGCAGAGCCAGACCCAGGAGCTATGCAGGCTTATTCTTCCGCTCGCTTGGCTGTATGCCGTGACAGAGGAAGAGCAGCACCTCCAGTGGCTGTATCGGGTAGCCCGCGATCTGCAGAAGTTTGCCCATCCCAGTGGGGCATATCTGGAATGGGACGAAGGGTATCAGGCGTCCATGCGGCATCAAGCGGGGTCGGGAGAAAGCTCCTTGCTCGGACGCAACGGGGACCCTGTCGCCGACCTTCTGTATACGAACAACTGGCTGCCCATCGCTTGGATGCAGGCCTATTTCATTACCGATGACACCTGGTTCAAGGAACGTTGGATGGAGACGGCAAGATTCATGCTGAAAGCACAAATCGAAAGCGATGATCCGATGATCGATGGAGCGTGGGCGCGGGCGTTCGACGTAGAGCTGATGGAAGTGTTCGGCTCTCCGGCGGATGTCGGCTGGGGCCCATGGGCGATCGAATCGGGATGGACAGTAGCAGAAATCTCCGCCGGGCTTTATATGGGCCTGCTGGAAGAAAAGCTGAAGCCGCAGCATAAAGCATGATTGTGGCCAAGTAAAGTTGGACAACCGGGGAAAAGTAGACCTGATTTTGGTTAGAGGAAACCATGATTTTCATGCCTGGTGGATAGTACCGCTTCAGATGTGGGCTGCAGGAGGAAACTAAAAATTCCTGTTGGTGCTAAGAAATAGCCTTTGAATGAAAAGGAGCGCCTCTGGTACGATG
>NZ_JBHTIU010000064.1:0-17909 GCF_042677205.1 Paenibacillus residui | reverse complement strand
GAAAACATTGTACCATGAGGGATTCTAGTGACCTCTTTCTTTTTACACAATTATAAGGACATAACTTATCCCAATTTGCTAAAGCATCGTTGCCCCAAGGAATGGACAATGGATTTTTTTGATGCGATCCCCTCCCGTCCTTACGAAAATGTCATTGTCCGCGTTTAATGCCCAGTACTAGTGGTTCCAATGTTATGGAATAACACTTGTTTATTTGACGCCGACGATGGTCTTCGTCGTCCTGATGTCGATTATGAATACGTTCAAAATATTCCGTGAAACGTACCTGATCGCAGGAGATTATCCGCATGACAGCATCTATACGCTTCAGCATTTTATGAACAATATGTTCCTCGCGATGGATGTACAGAAGCTGTCTGCGGCTGCGACGCTTATGGCGATAGGTATCTATATCATCGTGACTATGCTTCTTCGGTTTAGAGAAGCGGTATACACAATTTATGGAATGATACGGGAGGAAGAATGAAAAACAGGGGGTTCGTTCGGAACCTACCGGTCACGCTGGTGATGGCGTGTATCGGGCTCATGATGCTTTTTCCTATTGTGATTACTTTCACAAACTCGCTCATGACGGAGCATGAAATTCGCGGTAATTACGAACTGGTTGGTAAGATGCCGGTCACTACGCAAGGGGAGCCTGCACAATTCGTGAATCTGAAGCTCATCCCGGATTGGCTGTCCTTCGAGCAGTACGGGAACGTGCTGCTGGATACGCCGACGTATTTGTTCATGTTATGGAATTCCGTCGCGATGGTCGTGGCGATCATTGCGGGACAGACGGTTGTAAGTGCGCTGGCAGCGTACGCTTTTGCCAAGCTCCGGTTCAAGGGGAGAGAAGGCTGGTTTCGGGTTTACTTGGTGACGATGTTAATGCCTTTCCAGGTGACCTTGGTTCCGAATTATATTATTGCCGACAAGCTGGGATTGCTGAACATGGCTAGCGCGATTATTCTGCCGGGGATATTCGCGGCATTCGGTGTGTTCATGCTGAGACAATTTATGCTGTCGATTCCCTATGCGCTGGTTGAAGCGGCACAGCTCGATGGCGCCGGTCATTACCGCATTTTCTATCGGATTATGCTGCCTTTGATGAAGCCGGGGATTGCTGCGCTGATCGTCTTGCTCTTCGTTGATTATTGGAATATGGTCGAGCAGCCCTTAATTTTCTTGGAGGATGCGTTTAAGCAGCCATTATCGCTTATTTATCCAGAATTCATAAGGAAGCCCAAGGCATCGGCTTTGCCGCATCGCTAATCTATATGACGCCGATGGTTCTCCTGTTTTTATATGCGGAGTCTTATTTTATCGAAGGGATTCAGATGTCGGGGATCAAAGGGTAGCTCAGGAGAGGAGGGATAGGATGGCTGCAGGGTTTACAGAAGCGATGGAAGCAAGAAAGAAACGAAAACTATTGTGGCTCTCCGGTCTGTTCTTCAGCGTGCTCCTTTTCCTTACCCTGGCGAGCAATACATTGTTGACGTTAAATCTGCCGAAGGTGCGAACAGAACTAGCGAGGGAAGGAGCGTTAGTAACCACGTGGCGTGGCACGGCCAGGCTGATGCCTCGGCAGCATGTCGATTTATCGAACCGGGCGGAATGGTCCATTAAGGAGGTTCATGTGAAAGAGGGGGATCACGTGGCGAAGGGGCAGACGTTAATCACCTATGAGAATCCTGCTGCTGAGCGGGAAATCCTGGATATACAGGCGGGCCTTGCACAACAGCAGCTAACGTTAGTTGACTTGCAAGATGATTATATTGAAGCCGTACAAAATAACGACGAGATACAGGCGCGCCGCTCGAAGCGGGAATTAGAAAGTGCGCGATTAGCCATTGGTGTTCAGGAGCGGAAATTGAGCGCGATGCAATCGGAGGCGCTTGATCGCAAACGCATCATCGCGCCTTTCGACGGTGTCGTGACACAGATACGTGCGACGCCGGAGCTGCCATCGGGGAGCGGCGGGCCGGATATCAGCCTAGCGAGTAGCCAGCAAGGCTATCAATTCGAGATTGTCATCCCGGATGCCATGGGTCGGAAATTGCGTACCGAAGAGAAGATGAACGTTCAGATCGAGCAAGAGGGGGTAAGTGTCCCAGTTGAAGGAATCATTACCGATATTCGTCCGATGACAGGCATTGATGGAGGGACTCCCCTCCAAGAGGGAGCAGGAGGGGGGGGATCTCAGACGGATTCGGGTCAACGGGTCGTTGTGAAGGTCCAACATCCGAATGTTCAAGCGAATGACCTCGTGAGCGTGGAATTGACACAATCGGAGAAGACCGATGGTGGCATGCTCGTATTGAACCAAGCGATTCATCGGGAAGGGAAGGACAGCTATGTGCTTGTTATCGATGAGCATTCAGGTCCGCTGGGCAATACCTTTATTGTTCGTAAGGCTCCCGTCCAATTAGGGGGGACGAATGGCCAAGAAACCCTGGTATTACAAGGGATATCCGTGAAGGATCGCATCATTGTCGAGAGCAGTGAACCGCTAGCAGAAGGTCAACGCGTAAGGGTCTAATGCGCTTGGGCCGTATCGGTCGATCGCATAGAGAATGTAGAGGAGTGGTTAGGATGAAAAAAAGCGGTGTACTTAGCTTAATCGTTGTAATAACGATGACGTTGGCGGCATGTGCCGGCGGACAGGCCGGTGAGGCGAAGCGAGAAGGTCAGCAGGAACAAAACGGGAAGAAAATCGTTGTCTTTTCCGTATTGCAAGCGGATCCTATGTATTCTCTGGCAGAGAAAAAGTATGAAGAGCAGCATCCCGGTGTGGATATTCAAATCAAGGAATACGGCGGAGGGGAGGGCTCCAATCAAGAAGGTGATCTCGAGAAATATGTGAAGACCACCAATACAGAGCTATTGTCCGGCAAAGGGGCCGATTTGATCGCCCTGGATGTGAGCGGTCTGCCGGTTGAGAAATACGTAGACAAGCAAGCGCTTGTGAACTTGAGCGAGTTGATGAAGCAGGACCCTGACTTTGATTCCAACTTGTATGAGATGAATATCCTGGCCGGGGCCAAGATGAGAGGGGGGCTCTATTCGCTGCCACTGCGGTTCTTCCTGGACAGTCTTATGGGCGATAAAAAAGCAATTGAGCAATCCGGCGTGAAATTCGATGACAGCACGTGGACATGGGGGGAGTTCACAGAGGTGGGCAAACGTCTGGCGGCATCCGGCGGGCACACGTATTCGATGGGGAATACGCCGCCTGAGCGGATGTTGAACATTCTGTTCGTCGACAACTATACTCGCATTGTCCATGAAGAGAAGCGCCCTGCCAGCTTCGATACCAGTGCATTCGTTGGACTGATGGAGCAAGTGAAAACGATGTATGCGGAAAAGGTGGTTACGGATGCGGAAGTTAATGCAGGAGATTATTTTTTTGCACCTGCTTTGATCCTATCGCCTGAAGATTATTTCGAAGGGCCTGCGATGTTCTATGAGCAAGGGAAGATCTATCGCAAGCCGCTCGCTGCCGGGCAGCAGGCAGGAGTCACCTTCTTGATGCATAAGAACTTAGGAATAAATAGGAATTCGAAAGTGCAGGCGGAAGCGTGGGATTTCTTGAAGTTCTTATTGTCCGAAGAAATGCAGACCATGCCTGGATTACAAGGGTTTTCTCTCAATAAAAAGGTAAACGAGAAGACGTTAAAGGATCTTGAAGACAAAGGCGCTATCGAGTCGCCCTTGGGATCCGTGATCCCGGTCCAGAAGGCAGACATCGACATGATCAAGCAGATGCTGGCCGATGCGACCACGCCGCAAAAGAATGAGTCGAAGATTCAACAAATCATTGAAGAGGAAGCGAAGGCTTATTTTAACGGTCAGAAATCGGCACAAGCGGTTGCGGAATTGGTCGCAAACCGTGTAACAACCTACTTAAATGAGTAGACGGCAATTCAAATTCCAAATTGAAATCCGAAAAGAAAGGAATAATTCAAAGTGAGAAAATGGATAGCTGTATGTTTGATAACCGCCGTTATAACAGCAAGTATTTCTGCTTGCAGTTTCCCAGGCAGCAAAGAGAAGGAGGCTGGGGAGAACAGGGCCGCATTGACTGCGGAGCATGAGCAACAGGAGCAAGGTCAAGAGGAAAAGGATAATAACCATACGGAAAATGAGGCTGCTGAGCCAGGAATGACCAAAGTGTTCTCGAACAAGATGTCACTGAAGCTTCCACAGGGATTAGAGGTACAATCGAATGAGACATCGAACGCGAAGCTCGTCTATACGGATAGCCATAACAAAGTTAAGCTCGAGATGAAGCATGATCCGGAGCAAATGATGAGCGATGCTGGAATCGATGGGGCACGATTGAAGATGAGGGCAGTTATGGAACAAGACAGTGAAGGAGACAAGCTAGAGTGGTTGAAGGATGAGACGCAGCTCGTTCATGGGAAGCACATTGCGATCAATGAAGTCATTATTCCCTCCAAGAAGGGTGAAGGTACTTATCATTTCGTGGCTTGGGCAGAATTAGACGGCGCACTTCTTGAGATTGATTTTACTGCTCCAGCCAATGAGAAGGACGATTGGCAGAAGGCCGTTCAAGAGATGATTGAGTCGATTCAGATGTAGTATAAATGGACCGTTTAGCAGTTTGAGTAATTGACGCTTCAACAATCCTTACCCTCTTGAAGGTTTAAAAACATTGAAGGCAGCCGACCTTTTTTGATCAGCTGCCTTTTCTTAACTAACCCGTCCGATTCCCGTTTCATGGATTTTGCTTCTGCTCACCAATGGGCTTCGCCGCTTGTGACAGCAACCCGGCGGCGGTTACCGCGATAAGCACAATAAACAGGGCGCGAAGCAGGCCGACCGATTCGCCGATAAGCCCCAGAAAAGGCGGCCCGACCAGGGATGCGAGGTAACCGACCGTCGCTACTGCGCTTACTCTTGCCGCAACTCCGCGCGGATCGTCTCCGGCAGCGGATAACCCCACCGGAAAGCCAAATGCCGCGCCAAGTCCCCAAAGCACAATTCCGAGCGCAGCTACTGTGTAATTCTGCCCCAATATAACGATAAGCAGTCCCGCAATCGCTAGAAGCGCAGATGCCCGCAGAACGGCCACTCTGCCGAACCGGTCAAGCAGCATGTCGCCTGATGCCCGGCCAATCGTCATCGCGGCCACAAATAGGCCGAAAGCGAATGATCCCATGGCAGGCGTAGTCTTGTAGCCGTCCACCATAATAAGCGGCAGCCAGTCATTGGCGGAGCCCTCCGCAAAAGCCATTCCAAACACAATGATTCCGATCAGAACCGTACGCCGCTCTTTCCATACGGACATGCGTTCCCTGGCGCTCATTGGCGGAGCCATCGTATCGCCGGCAGTCTCCTTCCCGGTGCCCGCAGGTACGAGACGGTATAGAAATAGAATCGACAGAATGATAACTACCACGGCAATCGCCATGTGGACAGGGACCGATATACCGGCCTTAATGGCAGCCGATCCGGCCAATGCGCCAAGCAGCGTACCTACGCTGAAGGCGGCATGAAAACCGGTTAGGAGCGACTTATGAGCAGCTCTCTCCACGGCCGTTCCCTCAACGTTCATCGCCACATCGCATATTCCGTTCCCGAAGCCGAAGACGGCCAACCCGACAAACACGGTGATGCCGTTAGCCAGCCATGACCCGCCCAGACCTATGACTACAAGTCCAACGCAGCTGATCATCAAGCCCGCGACCATGACAAAGCGTCCGCCCTTATGAGCAATAAGATGACTGGCAACCAGTAGACCGATGATAGAGCCAACGGCCATTCCAAAAATAATCCAGCCCATCTGCGCCGTTGTTGCCCCTAGAGTATCCCGAATCGCCGGCGTACGCGAAACCCATGATGCTATGGTGAACCCGGGCAGTGCAAAAATGAAATAAATGGCGATACGCCATAAATGAATTTGACGACGGTCTAATGAATGGTTCATGTATTTCCTCCTAAACCGGCAGTCCTTAATCCGCTGCCAGCATACTTCCTACGGTTAATTGATGCAGTCCGTGAAAATAATCCTGCTTCCAGTCGCTAACAACAAGCTTCGGCAGATTCTCTTCCGGCACCAGCGAAGCGCCCCTGTTTCGGATTTGCACCAGATCAAGGTTAGTTAGCTCCGTGCTGCAGAAAATGATGATATGCGGATTGATAGTGGCTGTGAAGACGGCGACGAGACGACTTATAGCCTCCATAAGCTTCGAACGGCTCTGATTGCTGTCCTGTATGGCAGAAGCAGCATCAATCATCTGCATGAAGTTCTGCGTATCGGATAGCGGCACGTAGGAAACCTCACCTGAAAAAAAGGTTCCGCCTCTCACAACATGCCCATTTACAATAATACCGGCACCCGGTCCGTTCTTGCCCAAGTATAAGTACACAAGAGAGAGCGAGTCATCGCTGCCTATGGAGTCATAATAGCCGATAACCGTGGTATTCATGTCATTTTCAACCTGGACCCGAAGGGAAAACCGCTCTTCGTAAAAGGTCCTGAAGTTGAAATCTTTAAACCTCTCGTAATCTGGCATGTGGGACACGCGGCCGTTATTCACCGCGCCGGGGACGCCCAGCGTAAGAACACGCATGGAGGGGAACCGTGCCAGAAATATCTCGATTTGTTCGGTCAAGAGCTCCGGACCGGCTTGCAGCACACCGGGAAGCGTCTCCCGGCCGATGATGTCTCCCTCGTAGTTGAGTATTAAGTAGGAGGAGAAATCTTTCTCCAGGCATACGGCAAGACCCGTCATATAGTCGGGGTTCAACTTATAGGTTTTCGGCCGTCTGCCGCCGCTGGACAAGCCCAACCCCGTTAGCAGCACCTCTCCGGAATCATTCATTTCATCGAGAGTCTTACTAATAGTAGGAAAGCTGATGCCCGTGCTCTGAGCAAGCTCAACCTTGGTCGATTCCTTAACGCTGTAGAGTGTTGCACGAATCTGATGGCGAATCATTTCGCCCATCATTTTCGGATTAACAAAAGGCCGCTTGATGATCTTCACCACCATAACTTATTAAACTTCTTTAATAAGTACCCATTCTAGCACACATAGAGGAGCCGGACAATGCCTATTTCAACGGGGTTGGATAAGAGATCTAGATGCATCGAGATATCAAGGGGCGGCAGTGCCTTGGCGTTTATTTATGCAATCCCCTTTCTGAACTAACAGGCAGTTAAGCTTAATGATACAATAAGAGAATACTTACATGGTTTGGAAGTATTCGGTGAAATCCAAGCGGAAGCGGATAAGGATAGACCAATTAACTTACGAAACAACAATTGCCGGATGGCGGGTGGCCTATTAGTTGGGAAGCTCCAGGGCCTGTTTCCGAATTGGAGTGGCGTGGTCGAATTACCCTAGAGGCCATATGCAGATTATACGATTATGGAGTAATTTAAGCTGCTGAATACTCCATAATCGTCAACTAGCGGGAGACGATAATAATAATTACTGACAACTACCTTGAAAATCCGTCTATTTTACCGTCTGCAGGCATCGTTGCAAGCGGAGCGGCACGTCTAACTGTATTTTGTACAGGTAGATTCAAGCGAATGGGCGAAAATGATCAAACTAACTGGATAAACTACAGTTAAAATGGGCAACTTTGGGCGAAACGGCTGTTTTGGCGCAAACTAGCTGTAGGTTTTCCAGTTAGTTTCCATATTTCTTCTGAATATAGAAATCTAACTGTATGAAATCCATCTAGTTTTCAAATTTCACACTATTGAAGCAATTTAACTCTATTCTTCCTTGAAAATCCATCCATTTTCATCATAAAGGACCCAAGCCCAGTGGAGAATGCGGAAAGAGCTACGTCGATATTAAAACCGATTAGCTCTTTACTGAACTGCACTAGGTCAATAACTTGTCAATTAACCAAGGTTTAATCAAGGGCAGAACGGCTGCAGGCTGCATTGCTTTTGTATGGTCCATGTCCTCTCCCCTTAATATTTCTACGTCCCAGCCAAGCTGTTTTAATATCTTTTCATTTTTTTGCAATAAACCGATGATATCGACAGATACATTGCCAAAGTTCTCTCCATAAACAATCGTATCTTTTTCTCCGGCGAATGTAAGTCTGGGAATGCTCAGTTCATTTTGAATTTTCTTGTCGTCGAAATCCATTAAGCTTCTATACATTGTGAAAAATTGTTTGGTTTGATCTGGATCCATCTGCACCTGGATGTTATTCCAGTCGAATTCTCCAGGGGCATTTTCCTCCATTTGATATTCAGAGATGGGTTGATTGTTGGTTCGATTACCTAAGGCTTGCTCGTAAGTCTTTGTCGTTACGGCCATCATTTCTTTATACGGCCCTTCATACGGCGGGAATCCTCCCATAATTAAACTTTCCAATCGATTGGTTCGGATGGCCAGCTGTAATCCAACTAAAGCCAGCCAGGAGTAGCCATAATAGCTAAATTTCCCGACATTCATTTCATCGGCTATGTGCATTAAATCTTTTGAAATATTTTCCGGTGTCAGGTCATGTGGCTGTGGATGCTCTAAACGGTGACCTTCATAATCAAAATACAGAACCTGAAACTCATCAGAGAGCCCATCAACAAAGTTTTTTCCCAGCTCAGGATCTACGCCCCACCATTTTAAGTTTTCAGCTTCCTGACCATAAACGGACCTTTTCGCTATGGGCAGCATAATTACTTTACCGGAGGAATTTCCAGTTAAGCCAACCTCTAATTTGGAGCCATCATTTAAGGTTATCATTTTTTTCATCAGGATCCCTCCCAACTTGTTTATACTAATAACATACAACATTGATGCAATCTTTCGGTTTTTCATGTCGAGCCAACGATAGGATTAGAGATTTGAAGTTTGTATGTTAACGTAGCACTTGAAGGTTTCACTTTAATTTTTGAAGGGGGAGACTATGGAAAGTACATATACGCCTACTCAAGTGGCTAATGAATTGAACGTAAGCACTACCACATTAAGGAGATACGAGGAGCAGGGCTTAATTCCTGATGTACCGAGAACGGCAGGCAACCATAGATACTATACGCTCGTGCATTTTCAAGCTTTTGCTGCCATTCGATCTTTATTGGTTGGATATGATATACCGGTGGTCTATGATGCCATGAGGCAAATCAAGAATGGCGATATTACGAATGCACTTTGGATGGTAAATAATCAACTGCACCTTATTCAATTAGAGAAACAAAGAGTTGAAGAAATACTGGGTATGGTCAAGAAGGCTGATTTTAAGGAATATAGGAATGTTAAGTTGACGGATTCAATGACTATAGGAAAGGTAGCGGAAATGGCCGGAGTCAACACCTCCGCTATCAGGCATTGGGAAAAGGAAGGATTGATTACCTCAACGCGGGACAAAGAAAATGGGTATAGAATGTTCACCGTATCAGAGCTGCGTAAGATCTTGGTGATTAGCAGCTTAAGAAAAACCATTTATTATATTGAAAACTTGAAAGACCTTCTAAATGACCTGGAAACCAATCGTTTAACAAAAATAGATCAATCGTTCCAGTTTGCGCTCCAAAGATTAAACCATAAACTAAGGGCACAATTTAAGGGTGTAGCTGAACTAATGAAGTATATTGAATTGTACAGAGAGGACTTTTGATCCAGCACTGGAGACACGATTAAAGATGGGCCTCGGTTGTTTCCGTAAAGCCTAATGTTTGAATCAAGCGATATAGAAAGTAGAGAGCCCGCATCTGGAGTTTGATCGTTTTGTGCAGGTGAGCTTGGATACTTTCAGCAAGCTTCATCGCATGCTCGATGTTCTCTACATCTAAGAGTGCAATGGATTTTTTTAAGTTTACGGTTTCCTCGGAATAAACAGAGCTCTGCAGTACCTGAATCATCCTAATTTTAAAGAGATGCGCTTCATTGTAAAGACGGTATTCGTTATCAGGGTCTCGCTCAGTAGTGAACAGGCCGCTTTTCTCCCAGTAACGGATTGCCGATTTAGGTGCCCCTGTCCGTCTGGAAACCTCGTGGATGCTGAAATGTTGGTTAAAGTCGTAAGCTTGACTGACTTCAGAAAATGATTTCAACTCCCTTACCAGTTGATCTAATCTTGCTTTTTCCCGATGCAGCATGACCTCCCTATCCCTGACGATCCACAATGCATCGTCCAACTCATTTCGCCCAAGACAATGCATCACCTCGCTCGTTACTTCCATACCGAATGCGGCAGCCATGGCTTGAATACATGCCAGATAAGCTTCATGCCGTTCCGTATACATACGATATCCATTTGCGGATCGATCTGCAGGAGGTATTAACCCCTTCGCTTCGTAGTTCCGCAGGGTGCTGCCGCTTAACCCGTATTTTTCTGCCAGTTTTTTTGGTCGTAAGCCCATGTTATTCCACCTTCGTAACAAAATGCGCAAACATTAAAACCGTTGTAATGTTATTCTGGATTATTCATTGATTTCCTGCAAACTTATCCCCTAAACCTTCCAATTTGCTTTCATGTTGTATGATGGAGATAATCCAATTAAGGGGGAGTATGTATGACAGTAAAACCAGTATTCCGTTACGACATGACCATTGAGGAGATTGGCGGGGCAGGTAATCAGTATATCGAATCGGTATGGAAGACATTATACGATTCGATGCTTGATGAACTAACGATCGCTTTTCGTGAAATCGAGGATGCTGCCTATGGGCGCTATTTGGACCAGTTGATGCCTGCACTCTTCGATAGCCTTGAAGACGCCGGGTTCGAAGCAACGGAGCCCCTCAAGGAGAATGATTTCGTAATCGGGAAATGTCTGCTATTTCGCAACTCGCTTGAAAAATGGGGGACCGAGGAAAATAGGTCCAGAATTTTCTGGAACGTTATACGTAGTAAGAATAGTCAACAACCCATTGGAACTTTATTGACGGAAATCCCTCATTCTCATCTGAAGTTCGACATTCCTATGGCACCTGTACTATATTCACTGAAAGAGTGTGAGAGGGATCAAATCGTGCGAGGAATTCGACGGATCAAGGAATAAAAATAATCGTGAAGGAGATCATGCTTATGATAGGGCCAAATCCCAATGAAAAGTATCCGATACCGGGAAATCGCAACTTACAGTTTATTAAGAACACAATCACAAAGCCTAACATTATTGTAGGGGACTATTCCTATTACGATGCATTAGATGGAGAGCTGTTCGAAGATCAAGTATTGTACCATTATGAGGTCATCGGGACAAAATTGATCATCGGGAAGTTCTGTTCGATCGCTCCTGAAGTCAGATTTCTTATGGATGGCGGCAACCACAGGATGGATGGATCTACCTTTCCGTTTAATATTTTCGGACATGGGTGGGAGAAACACACCCCTTCTCTAAATCAATTGTCGATAAAAGGAGATACGGTTGTCGGTAATGACGTCTGGATCGGCAGACGCGCCACGATTATGCCGGGGGTGCGAATCGGTGACGGGTCTATCGTCAGTGCAGAAGCGGTGGTCGTGAAGGATGTTGAACCCTATACCGTTGTCGGTGGAAATCCGGCCAGGGAAATAAAACAACGTTTCTCGCAAGAAGTCATTCAAGAATTTTTGGAGATTAAATGGTGGGACTTCGATATCGAGCTCATCAATCAGTATATTGGCGCGATCGTAAGCGGAGATATAGAAACGCTAAAAAAAATTAAACAACGTCCTTAACAATGGCAAAGCAGAGAGTCGGTTGTTATAAGAATGTTTTTTGTCTTATTATGAGTTCGGCTATAAGCAGATTTAGAACCCAGCTTAACCAGACCGCTATCGTATAAGCAGTCCCATAGGAGAAATTCATTGCGTTATGAGCAATGGCTACAATGATATAAATCGTCATATTCGCAAAGCAGAGAAAGAAGCTTCGAGTGATCCACCGACTATGCAAGATGACTTGTCGTCTCTTGATATACCAATAACCAAGAATAGTAGTTCCAAGCCATAATGTATTTAAAATTAGAAACCCTATTGTACTGGGCCATCCCCCTGTGGCAAAGAACGAAACATAGACTCCGGGAATGAAATTTAAAAGGATGGACAAGACGTACAATCGGCCATTCCAGCGATGGAACCGGATAGATTTAACCCGTATTCTTCTAATCACTCCTAATGGTCCCGTAAGAAGAGAAAGAATAGCCAGCAATATATGAATACGAATCATGAATATCCATAGGGATGGATCTGCGAGAATCAGCTCTTTATTAGAAATAAATTTTTCGAAAGCAGGATCAATCATAAAGTTTTTTGAAAATGTATGAAGTACCCACATGATCGGGATGATTAGAATGGTTATTCCAATGGTTTTTTTCATTAGGCTTATTCCTCCGTTGAATGCTAGAGAAGCTTCATCTTAAGAAATACGATGTCCAATTAATTTGGATGAGGGAAGGACTCCGGCTTTGGCTGCACCGTGCATCTTATTTCCATCTATAGACACGGTAAATTTTAAAGTAAGACGCATGGGCTTGGTAACTTTCATGGACCACGTTAATTGATTCCCTACTAACACAGGTTTGTCCATAGGGACAATTTCTTCTCCTTGCTTTGCCGTTCCAGCTATTTGTCCATCTTCAGAAGTTATATCTAATTCAACGGAAAGCTTTCCAATAGGAGTGGAGATGGTAGTATCCCATTTCCCTTGAACATTAACATTCTTATCGGTTTGGAAAGAGGAAGGCTCCCTTGTCGCTTCAAGGGGAGTTTCTTGTTGACTTTCTTTCGGCTCATTACCTTCAGCTTTCCAAACCGTCCCCCTCCGTTCATATTCAAATAATTGTTCCACAGCGAGTGCTATACGGGGGCCTAATTCTCGTTCAACCAAGTAAAGGGCAACATCGAGCCCCGAAGTAACGCCGCCTCCCGTGACGAGATCGCCATCATCTACAATACGGGCGTTGACTGGAATAGCGTTAGCAGCACTCAAAACGCCCATTCCCATATGATGCGTAACGGCATGTCGGCCCTCTAATAAACCGTTCATTGCTAAAATGAGAGAGCCGCCACAAACTGTGGAAAGTAAGAGATCGGATCTCTTGATGGCTTCTTGTAGAAGATTACTTAGTTCAGTCTCAGAGGCTTTTTTTAATTTGACCGGGATGGAGTCGGGTCCATTATCATTAACAGGGCCGGAGGCTCCCGGAACAAGGATGATCCCTTTGCGGGATAAATCAAGTTTACTGCTTGCTCGAAGCTGTAACTGATTGACTCCGCTTGTTACCATTCGCGCCCCTTCAGCGGACACAAGGTCAACGGTTATTTCCTCGTTGGAGTACATGGCAGCAGCAGTAAATACTTCATAGGGTGCAAGAGCATCCAATAAATCAAATCCATCAAACAAAACAATTTGCACATTCATGATCTGTTCTCTCCTTTCATGCAGGCGAAACATTGCATTGCATTCGATTCGCAGCGGATATCCGACGATCGATTCATAATGAAACAATAACCTTTAATTGTCTCAAACGATGGTCCGAAACTATCACAAAACCATCACAATCCATTCATAAAACTATAACGTTGCTAATTCCCTATTGAAAAAATGATAAACTAAAAATGAACTTGGATGGATGGATAGTAAACGGTGAGTGTCATCGGAGGGAAAGGTGGGGGGAGTTCATGAAGGAATTACAGACGGTTCTAGTCGTCGATGATGACCAAAGCATTGCCGAACTATTGAGGGACTTCCTGGAGAATGACGGTTTTCGTGTGGAAACTTCTTATGATGCCGCTCAGGCATTAGCTGTACTTAAGCAGAGGACCATTCATTGCATCGTACTGGACATTATGATGCCTGGACAAAACGGTTTCGAGTTATGTAGGGAGATCCGCACGGAAAGCAACATACCTATTCTTTTCCTGAGTGCTCGCAGCGATGATGTAGACAAGATTCGCGGTCTGGCGATTGGAGGAGATGACTATATAGTTAAAACCGCTTCGCCGGGAGAGATTGTGGCCAGAGTGAAGGCTGTATTACGACGCTCCAGTTCTCCGATGGGATCCGATAGGAGGGTCTTGGACTATGGACGCCTTACTTTGGATTTATCTACGAGAGAAGTTTTCGTGGACGGGCAGAGCATCGCGCTTACACCGAAAGAATATGATCTGCTGAGATTGTTTGCCGAACATCCGCAATATGTTTTTTCATACGACCAATTACTAGACAAATTTTGGGATGGAGTGGGTGACAAGCATACCGTTCGAGTTCATATTAGTAGACTTCGTGAGAAAATGGAACCCGACCCGGTCCACCCACAATATATAGTCAACGTATGGGGTATAGGCTACCGCTTCAGAGGAGAATGAAATGAAGACAATTCGCATTCGTACGTTTACCATTCTCAGCTTGTTCTTGATCCTCCTGCTGCCATGGTTATTTTACGTAACCGCACACTTGATTGAAACAAAGACGCTCAGCTTCGACATGAATGATTCTCAAAAAAGAGACTTGGCCAAGACGATCCGTCTCATAGAAACGAATGTGGAAAACTGGGCCGACCCTGTTTGGCAGGACCAATTGAGAGGACAGTTGCAGGAAAGCGGCATGGGTGTGGCTATTTTATCCGAAACCAATCAGGAAATTGTTCAATTCACCCCGGAACGGAATCGTACATTGCTTCGAACGGAACAATTTTCGATCCTTCAGGACGGACGCGTACTCGGGAGGGTAATCATTTACCAGCCGAATTCAAGAGGGGTACAGATGATCGCGGCATTCGCAGGATTGCTGCTGGCCTTTATTATTGTCGGTTATGCGATGCGAAGGTTCATTCTCAAGCCTCTTGAGCAAATGAGCCTGGGGGTTCGGCAAATCGCGGAGGGGGATTTGGATGTCCGCCTGCCTTTGTTCCGGGTCACCGAAATTACTGAAGTCCGTGACGGATTTACACAGATGGTAGAGAGTCTCCAAGAATCCATTCAGAAACAAGTGGCATTGGAAGAAGAACGCCGATTTGTCATTACTGCGGTTGCCCATGATTTACGGACGCCCTTATTCGCTTTACGAGGTTATTTGGATGGTCTGGAGCAAGGCATTGCTCACTCCCCGGATAAAATCGCAAAGTATGTGGCGGTTTGTAAGGAAAAGTCGGCCCAATTGGACCGCCTGGTGGAGGAGCTTTTTACTTTCACTAAGACAGAATATTTGGAGGCGGAGCTCCAAGAGAGCACGGTTGATCTTCCCCTTGTATTACAGAAGTCTATAGACAGCCTGAATCCTCTGGCAAGGCAGAAGCACATTTCTATAATCGTGGAGCATTTTGGACAGGACTGCGTAGTCATGGGCGATTCGCACTTATTGGAGCGAGCCATGAACAACTTGTTGGATAATGCGGTCAGGCATACCCCTTGCCATGGCAAGATTTTTATCCAATGCTTAAGGGATGGCAGCCAAGTGACCTTTGCAATTCAGGATACAGGGGAGGGTTTCTCACCGGAGGAGCTTCAACGAGTTTTTGAACCCCTATATCGTGGCGAAGCATCGAGGAATCGTTCAACGGGAGGCGTCGGTTTAGGCTTGACCATTTCCCGGAAAATCATCAGGCGACACGGAGGCGACCTGGTCGTAGGCAACCATTCAGACGGCGGTGCACTCCTGCGAGGCTGGATACCGTTGGCTAATCTAATGGATAGAGTTTTCTAGGAGCTTGTCGCGGCGCGACAGCTCCTTTAGTAGATGTGTCGCAACAACTATTTCAAACAAGTATGGATTTCTTTGATGGTGGTCAATGCTTTCTTCTCTAAGTTCATTAGTTCTCTGACAATAGCAGCACATCGTTCTTTCTCTTTAATTTCACGGTCAGGCGGTTCCTCATACGGAAACATGTCTTTCAAGGTTTTATATCTAGATGAAATCTCGCTGTATGTATTTATGCCTTCATCAATTAGCCGGTCGTTAATGCAAACAAATTTCTCTTTGTTTCATCGACAGCTTGGATAGGGTTAGCCCAATGTAGAGAAATAAGACCGCCGGTCGAATTTGTGTATTCAGATGTTTTTCGAGAATTCACACAGTTGATACAAGGACAGAGGCTAAGACCTAATAAGTTCCAAGGTATAACATCCTCACTATGTGCGTATCCAGTATGCCATGAATGCGTGAAATAACCGATTTCATCATAAGCGTAAATAATTGATGTTTGGTTTCCGATATCAATGTTTTTGCGAAAACGGGCTGTTTGGAATTAATGGCCAATCTTGCTTTCTCCCATGCTTTCGGATATCTGGCAACCCGCTGCTATAACTTTAGCCGCTCTTAATGAACAGTGGGCCGCGATCAAATCAGCTGGTGTGGTGTTATAAAAATGTTGGATAGCTTGAGCTGAATATGATAATATGGTGTTATATTACGAATGGAGGGTTACGTGTGGTAGATTAATCCTGGTTTGAGAAATCATTGCGAATAATTGTAATGGTTATTTCTCCTCTGTCTTGTGCAGAGTAGCCGGGATAGTTTGCCTGCTTCGCGTGAGTCCGCCTTTTCGTAATGGTCACTCTGTTTAAGAGTGGTTATTTTTGCGTATTATAAAGGGATTTGCTTAACGGACGCATAGGCACTCAATATTTCGCTTACCTCTGCACAGACATCACAATGTCTGTGTTTTTTTTTCTTCCGAAAAGGAGAGTGTTCTCTTAATGACAAGACAACAACCTAACGATGGTCGAGATCTAAGGCATGAGCTCCTAACCATAGCGAAGCAAAATGGTCTACAATTGAACGCCGATTATTTCGAGATAAACGAATCCGGCATGGATTTCCTTGTCGCATTTGCAAAGGATGAGCATGGCCAGGAGTGGGTTCTTCGCAAACCAAGACGTAAGGACGTATGGGAGCGGGCGGGGAATGAGCAGAAGGTGCTGAAAGTGGTTGGCAAACATCTTCCCGTGGATGTGCCCAACTGGCGTATCTTTACTCCCGGGCTTATTGCTTATCCTCTGCTTAGCGGGCATCCCATTGCGACGGTTGATCCGGCGGGGGGCGGTTATGTATGGAAGTTCCCTCAGGATTCATTATCCGATGTATTTTTTAATTCTTTAGCAAACACCTTAGCGGCATTGCATAACATCGATCATAGCGAAGCGACAAGGGCAGGTGTTCGTTACAAAACACCGACGGAAACACGAGAAGCTTTCGCCGCGAACATCGAGGAAGTACGGCAAAGCTTCAATATTCCCGCCAAGCTGTATGATCGATGGAAGGCATGGTTATCTACGGATACGTACTGGCCGGAGTATACAGTGCTTCATCATGGCGATCTGCATCCTCCTCATATTATCGTTGATGATAATCAACAAGTAACGGGCTTAATTGATTGGACGGAAGCCGAAATTGCAGACCCGGGCAAAGATTTTGTAATCCTTTATGCGCTTTTTGGTCATGAGGGGCTGCGGGATTTGCTTAGGCGTTATGAGAAAGCAGGGGGCAATACTTGGCCGCGTATGTCTGAGCATGTCGCCGAACAATGGGCCGCTTACCCGGCCCTAGTAGCCAAGTTCGCACTTACTACAGGGAAAGAAGCCGATATGGAAATGGCGAGAGGGATGATAGCCAACTGGAACGTGGATTAAATAAGGGTAGGACCGCATGTGAGAAGACTCAAGAATTAAGCAAAAACCTTTGGGCTAACGCGGATATTAAGAGGCTGTCGATTAATGGTGTACAACCAAAGATTATGCGAAAACCTACATGGTTTGGTTTTAACGGAACCTAGAGACCTTATTTGCTCCAGAAGGGCCTTTCGGTAATTTTAACGGAACAAGATGACCTTATTGCCAAGAAATGCTCGCGAAAGTAGGAGAATTCTAAGCAATAGGCGCAACTGTGGTAGCGTCAAGAAGTTTGTGTAAGCTGGTAGGGCTATCCATCGGGACGATGGATAAGAAATATTTTTTATGTTTAAGCTCGGTGGAGGACGTAGCCCAAG
>NZ_JBHTIU010000063.1:0-20883 GCF_042677205.1 Paenibacillus residui | reverse complement strand
AATATTTCTTATCCATCGTCCCGATGGATAACCCTACCAGCTTACACAAACTTCTTGACGCTACCGTCACGCCCTATTCTAAAGCAATTGTGCAGGTCTTTTTACGAAAAAACGCCGTCATGCCTTATTCTAAAGCAATTGTGCAGGTCTTCGGAGCGATTTCGGGAGAAATCGCTCCATTTTGTCAAAAAGACATGCACTTTTGAGCGTCTTTCGCGGTTTTTTTGAATATAGGCCGGATTCAAATGTACTTTTGCTCGTCTTTGAGTCAAAAGCCCTCTTTCCGCCAAAAGCTTTCCCCGCCCATGAGCCACGCTACCTTTCCGCCACCGCTAGGCATGTGGTTGACCGCCAACGTCATCCGACGCCAATCACCGGCCGCCGGGAGTCTCGCGAGGTGCGGAAACCTTGCGCGGTGGGCTTCACTTGCATTACAGTCGACCATCGTAGAACGTCATAGCGCCACAACGGGCACCTATTCTGCCCCGGCTGCTCTATGCCGCTACTCTTTCAATGATCCCAGGAAAGCTCCCTTCACAAAATACTTTTGCAAAAATGGATAGACAAGCAGGATGGGGATGGTAGAAAAAATAATAGCGCCTGCTTTCATCATTTCCGGAGTTTGCATCATACTTGTGTCCAACTGATAACCGCCGCCGTCCAAGCCGGAATCAGCCACGCTGTTCTGCACCATATTGCGCAGCTTTAACTGCAGCGGATACAAGTGCACCGATCGAATGTAGATCAAAGCGCCGAAATACGCATTCCACTGGCCTACCGCATGAAACAACGCAATGGTGGCGAGAACAGGCGTGGATAAGGGAAGAATAATGCGTGTAAGAATACCCAATTCACCGCTTCCATCAATCTTGGCTGCATCGATCAATTCCGATGATATTCCCTGGAAGAACGTTTTCGTAATAAAGATGAAGTAAGCGCCCAGAGCCCCAGGCACGATTAATGCCCATAACGTGTCCATCATTCCCAGCGACTTGACAACTAGAAAGCTCGGAATCAGAGGCACCGGAAAGATGAACGTAAACAGGATGAGCCGTAAAATCCATTTGCGTCCCGGCATCTGCGGCCGGGTCAATGTAAATGCAAGAGTAGAAGTAAGCAACAGGCAGAGTAAGGTCCCCATTACCGTTATAAGGACACTTACCCCCATCGCCCGCCACATGTCATTCATTTGAAAAAGCTTTTTATAGACCTCTAAATTAAATCCTTTAGGCCATAAATAAACCAGCTTGGCCTCCGCATAGATAGGATTGCTTAACGAAATGGCGAGCAAATGAATCATGGGAGCGATCATACTTAAGCAGAGCAGGATCATAAACACTCCGTTTGTGAATTGAAAAGATTTTTCCGATTTATGCAGGTTCACGTTCTATCCCTCCGCTCCTAATATATGCTTTCGCCAGTCGTCTTCTTGCTGAACTGGTTGAGAGTAACGACGAGGATGATGCCAATGACCGCTTTGAAAATACCTATCGCCGTCGTATAACTGTACTGTCCGCCCGCCAATCCGGCCCGATACACGTAAGTATCAAACACTTCTCCTACTTCTCTGACTAACGGATTGAGGAAAAACAGCACCTGCTCCACGTTTGCATCTAACAAATTCCCAATGCGAAGCATCAGCAGAACGATTATGGCGGGCACTAACAAGGGCAGCGTAATGCTCCACATTTGGCGCCACCGTCCCGCTCCATCCACCATCGCGGCTTCGTATAGATTTGGATTAATGCCGGTAAGCGCGGCTAAATAAATAATCGTCGACCAACCGACTTCTTTCCAAATACCGGACGAGATCAGAATGCCGAGAAAATATTTCGGTTCGGTCAGGAACGAAATAGGTTCATAACCAAAACGGCTTAACAACGAATTTATAGTTCCGCCGTTGGCGAGAATTTCCGTAAAAATTCCTCCTACTATAACCCACGACAAGAAATGCGGAAGGTAGAGCAGCGTTTGGGTCGTCCGTTTAAACCAACTGACTCTGATCTCATTCAGCAGCAGAGCTAGAATGAGCGGCGCCGGGAACCCGAACAGAATCGAGTATAGGCCCAGCTTCAGCGAGTTTCTAAACACCATGGCAAATTCAGGGTAATCGAACATAAAGATGAAATGCTTTAACCCGACCCACTTGCTATGGATAAAACCTTGGAATAAGTTATAATCCTGAAAAGCGATTACATTTCCGGCTATGGGAATATACTTAAAAACGATAAAATGCAGCAAGCCCGGGAGTGCGATTAAGAATAATACATAAGGATCCAACGATTTAGGTTTACGAATCAATCTGCCAATCTCCTTTCTCATGACGGAAATAAAAAGAAGCCCCGCCTCGACTTTCTGCTTCGGCCAGGACCTCCCTTAAACTGCTATTACTTTTTATGAAATTCGTTATACCATTCTGTCGCTTCTTGAATCGCTGCTTCCCCGCCCCGGCTCTTCCATTCCTTTACAAAATTATCAAATCCGGAATCAAGCGGTTCTCTTCCCATAACGATCTTGACGAACGTATCATAGAACAAATTGCCCGGCGAGAATCCTACAGACAGCTCTGGGCGTCCGTCAAAAGCGTCCAGTTTCGATAAGTACAAGGCATCATTCGTAATAGTTGTTTCTTCCGATAGTTTGTACCCTGCCATTAACACATCGCTATCCGGCTGCATCGCAATAACGGACTCGCTGTTTTCCCCGAGTTCACGCATATTGAGCGAAACCCGGACAAAACCAAGTGTTCCTCCCTGGTTAGCCTCCGCCTCCGGGTCCAATACAATTTTTCCGTCTACTTCTGTATAGTTATGATCTTTTATTCCGTAGGTAAAAAACTTGTCGGCTTCCGGGTCCGTGTAGGTCCACTCCAGAAACTTGATGACTTCTTCCGGATTTTTCGTAGTAGAGGGAATGACGAACACGAAAAAAATCTGATCGTTTTCCAATTGCAGATAATTTTCTCCACGCGGACCTTTAGGCGGCGCGGCCATCGTCAATTTGGCATCCGGTTGATCAATGTAGTTCTCCTTCTTGCTGTTTCCAGGGTACTGATAGACTGCGGCTCCCCATGTTCCATATAACCCTTTGTAGGCATCGCCTGTGCGATCCGCTTGCTTTTTCGTTATAAAATCTTTATGAATGTAACCGGCATCATACATTTGTTTATAAAAAGCGATCGCTTCTTTCATTTCCGGCTGAATGATATCCGGCTCCAGACGACCGTCCCGCATATGCCATGCGCCAGGTCGTACCCCGAACGATCCGCTGAAAACATCGTTCCAGGCCAAGTTATCCGTAAGGGAAACCGCATATTCGTTGTTCGGGTCTCCGTCTCCGTTCATATCGTTCTGTTTGACAGCCTCGGCAAATTTCAAGAAATCTTCCAGCGTCTCCGGCACTTCCATATTCAGTTTGTCCAGCCAGTCTTGGCGGTACATGATGATGCGGTCGGCCGGCACTCCGATGGATAAAGGAATCCCGTATATTTTTCCGTTTTTCGAAACTTTGGGACTGTTCCACGCTACTTCCGGGATGCTTTTCTTTAAATTTGGAGCGTACTGGTCAATTAACGGACCTAGTTCCAGGAAGACCCCCTGGTCCACGGCGCCCGCATGCACATCCCAATCGATACTCGCTGTGCGTACGAGATCAGCCAATTCGCCTGAAGCGAAGCGGAGAGCCAGCTGTTGTCTGTAGTCGTCCGCATGGCCTAAAAATTCAAACGATAGTTTGTATCCCGATAATCTTTCGAGCTCTTTATAATAAAGCTCTTTCTCACTTTCCGGCGCTCTGGACGCGAATTGATAATTGTTATGAGACAGCAGAATGCTGATTTCTCTTTTCTCGCTTGTGCCCTCCGGCACTTCTTTGCCTGCTTGTGTATTGCCTTCCGCCTGGCCGTTGGATCCTCCGCCGCAAGCCGCCACTACAGTCATAGCGGATAGCAATCCGGTAACCAGCATATATTTCGATCGACGTCCCATATCTTCTGTATGCCCCTCCCATGTCATCTATTATCGCAAAGGCCCTTGTAGAAATAATTGTAGCAACCCGTCGAACCAGTGAACATGGAATTAATACCGAAGTTATGGGTTTTGCTCTTAGCCTAATGCTCCTTCCACCTTTTCCTGTATTCAGAGGGGGAACATCCCGTTAATTTCTTGAACGTTTTGGAGAAATGGGTGTAATCCTCATAGCCTACAAGCTGACCGATTTCGTACACTTTAATGAATGGTTTTTGCAGATGCTTCTTGGCCTGTTCAATGCGAAGCTGGGTCAAGCACTGTGTGAAGGATATTCCGGTAAGCTTCTTGAATAACGTGCTGAAGTAATTGGAAGAGATTCCAAAATAAGCGGCAGCATCCTTCACGGAAAATTCCGGCTCCGCATAATGCTGCTCCAAGAATGCCAAGGCTTCCTTAATCATGGACTGATAGTGATGGTCTTCTATTTCCAGCCGGAGCGCATCCGTATGGGTTGGAAGCTTGTCCTGCAGCTTGTTTCGAACGTTCTGCAGAACCGTAAGAAAATAATCGGAATCGACCGGTTTAAGAATATAGTCCGTGACGCCGTAGCGCAGGGCAGATTGTGCATACGCGAAATCGCTATAACCCGAAATGATGATGAATTCGGCATTCATTCGGCGCGCTCCCACCTGTTGGATCAATTCGAGCCCATCCATACTCGGCATACGAATATCTGTAATGATTAGATCCGGGGAGAATTGCTCTGCCAGTCGGAGCGCTTCCAGCCCGTTATCCGCCTCGGCCACCACTTCAAAGCCTTCGCTTTCCGTTTCAATCAATACCCGCAAACTTTTTTTGACCAGCCGCTCATCGTCGGCGATCATAATTTTAAGCATGATTATCGCCTCTTTGTTGAAGATTCGCATGAGAATAATATGGAAGCTTGATTTCTATTTCAGTCCCCGTCTCGTCGGAACGAACGATCGTCAACCCGAAGGGAGCACCGAAACTTAGCCGCAACCGGCTATGAACATTCCAGAGTCCAATATTCGTGAATAACTTGACCCGGCCATCCAGCATTTGCTGCTCCGAAACCGATTCGAAAGCTTCGTTGTATTTTGCCATCCATTCAGGGCTCATTCCGCGACCTTTATCCGCAACGGTCAGGGAATAATAGTCCTCATGGGCTTTTCCGGTTATATATATCCCGGTTGAAGGAAGTCCATGATTTTCATATCCATGCAAGAATGAATTTTCCACAATCGGCTGAATCGTTAGGCGGAACAACGCCACTCTATCCAGCATTTCCTCGTCTATCTCCAGACTGAATTCGAGCTTTTCATAACGTTCCTGCTGTATTTTAATATAATTGCTTACGTGATCGATCTCCTCCCGCAGATGAATAATTTGCCGGGGGTTTCCGACTCTGTATCTTAACAGATTGGCGAGCCGCACCGTCATGCTGCTGATGGAGCGATTTCTGGCAATAACGGCAAGGGAGTTAATGACTTCCAATGTATTGTATAAGAAATGAGGATTGATTTGTGATTGAAGAGCCTGCAGAGTCGCATCTCTATGCTTAAGCTCGCTCTCCTTTTCCTTCAACCGGGAGATATGAATGACTTCTACAAGCCGTTTAACTTCTAGAAGCATCTTATTGAAGATAATAAAGGCCAACACCAAAATAACGGCTGCGATCAACAGAGTAATCGTCCTTAAATCCGCCAAATTTCCAATCAAATGTTTTAGTGATACTTCGGAAATTATGGTCAGCTTAGTAAAATGAGAGACGTTATAAACGATGTTCTTTTTCCCATTGCTCGAATGCTCAACAAATTGCCCTCGCGGAGAGGATAATTTAGCCAGCCGTTCTTCCGAAAGGGGTTCCCCCCATTTGGCTTTATCCGGATGATAAATATAACGGTTCTTGGCGTCAACTATAGTAATATAACCTTCCTTGCCGAATGTTTCTACATCTGCAATGGATAATAACGGATCCATCTTCAATACGAATACTATAACACCGGCAGGCTGATATGTGACATTGTCATATATTAGACGGGAAACCGTAACAAAAGCCGGCACTACACTCCAGTTCGTGCTTACAATGCCGTTTATGGTAAAGCTGTTTTCTTGCAAATGATCAACAATTTTTTGATCCAGATTATAGTGCGCGGAATCGCCAAACACGCCTCCTTTGACAGAATACATGTGAAAAGAAACGATATCTTTGCGCTTATAATTAATATCCGGGTATAATTCATCACTAATCCGTTTTTTGATCTGATACATTTCATAGGAATTGTTTGGATCCAGCTTTATAAACTGCTGAATCAACGGATGGCCCGGGAGATTCTGCGTATCCTCTTTGATTTCTCTAAAATAATCGTCCAATTGATTATTCAACCGCTGGACCAACTGCTCGTTAAAATAAATTGCACTTTGTTCGATCGTCCTGGTCGATTCGAAATTCCATATAAATCCAATCAGTAGAAACGGCAAGCAGAAGAACACTATAAAATAAAGGGTTAATTTCTGCTTAACCGACAATGGCTTCATGCCTCTCAAGTTGCTTCCACTCCATTGCATTGAATTGATGGGAGCCGCAAATTTTTATAATATGGTAAAAAAGCCCCGCTTCCCACGATTTGGAAAGGGGACCTGCATGAAGTTTACCATAATCCCGTCACCGCCGGGTAGTCATTATACGCCAGACAGCGCGACTATTGTCCATGGTGTGGTCGGGATGACTTTCATTTAGGGAACTGGGGAGTCTTCCTCTTTTTCACCCCGTTGCGATGAAAAAACCGCAGCGGCGGTTGTTCGCCGACTGCGGTGTGGTACCACCCTTGCTTGAGGCTATGCTTTGCTTATCGCCTTATTGTTTGTTCTGCTTTTTCCACTCGTCGAGCTGCTTCTGAACTTCCTCTATGACCTTGTCGATGCCGGCGGTTTTACGCTTGCTGATGAATTCCTCCAGCTTCTCATTCGGATCTACCGCCCCCGTATTCAGAGGAGGTCCGAACTGATCGGCTACTGCCTGGATGTTGGCGATCTCCGTCAATACCGACTGAGGATCGAAGGTAAATCCGAGAATCGGAGACGGCTGGGCAGCTTCGTTCTCCTTCAGCGTCTGGTCGCGAATCGCCTGTTCTTGTCCTTCCCTCAGGTAGGCGATAAATCCGTTCCCGAACACCCAGGTTTGGTTAGGATCGTACCCGCCGTCAGGAATCGGTTTAACTGTATTCTCGTTCACTTTCGTATAGTGCTTGCCCTCGATTCCGAAGGCGACGAGATTCAGCAGCTCCGGATCGGAATTAAGCAGATCCAGGAACATCAGCGCCCTTTCCGGATTGGCCGATGTTTTGCTGATGGCCTGCATGGATTGGATGATCGTATTCGTTCCGACGAACGGCTCCGTAATTGGAATCGCCACTACATCGTTGCCGCCGAATGACGTCTTCTCCTCCTGCTCCCGACCCGGTTTCAGCACGTTATGGAAGAAGGAAGCCACTTTGCCTACCTTCAGGTTTTCTTTGTCGCTCTTGAGCATCGGGGCGTCCTGATTGATCAGCCCTTTCTTATACCAGCTGTGCATCAATTCGAGATATTCTTTGTACTCCGGTGTCGTCGCGATGTCCACGACACGCAGATCAGCGTCGTCGCGATAAATGCCAATGAGCGCTTGGTTGGAGATAAACTCCAGATTGTTGAAGGATGTTTTCATTACTTCAAATTTGCCGCCGCGCGTCATGGAGAAAGGAATCGTTCCCGGCTCGTCTGCCTTGATTTTCTCGAAGAACGGCTCCATATCCTTCACTTCTTTAATAGCTTCGGGATCGATGCCGTACTTGTCGACATATTTCTTCTGAATCAAGAACCCTTCTCTGTTCGTAATCGTCTGGTAGTTGAGAATGCCGTAGGTTTTGCCATCCACCTTCAGTGCCTGCCAGACGACATCCGGAAGCGCCTTCCTTAAATTCGGAGCATATTTGTCCAGCATGCTGTCGTCAAGCTCGGTAAAAGCTCCCTTCCGGGCATTCTGCGCATAGTCGAACATCCAGAACGATGTCCAGGCAATATCGAACTTCTCGTTCGATGCGACCATCGTGTTCAGCTTTTGTCCATAGCTGCCGCCATCAATCGGCTTCATGCGGATGGTGGCATTAATTTTTTCCTGAGTAATTTTATTCACGGCGTCCTCTACCGATTTAAGATCCGGCTGGGTGCTCCATTGGGGATAGTACCAGCTCAATTCAACCGGTTTCAATTCCTGGTCCGACGAATCGGAGCCCGATCCGGAAGAAGCCCCTCCTTCCTGCTTTCCGCCTCCGCATGCACTCAACACAAGAGCCGAGGAGAGCAGCAAAGTCAATCCCGAAGTCCATTTATTTCTGTTAGACATACTTATGACCTCCTTGAATAATTATATATTTTTATACCGTTTGGGAAAGTGAAGCTTGCGAGCGGAATCCGGTCTCCGATCATCACCTCCTTGGCTTGTCGCGGACTCCGCTCCTGCTTCCCCTACGGTTACTTAAAGCATCCTCGAAACACTACTCCTTCAACGATCCGACCGTCATCCCTTTGACAAAGTATTTCTGACAGAAAGGGAAGACGAAGAGCATAGGACCGGCTCCAAGAAGCGCCAAGGCCATCCGCGTGGACAGGCTGGGGAATTGGGACAAATCGATATTGCCGCTGATGTATTGGGCATTCGTTGCAAAGAACTCGATCGAATTCATCGTCCGATACAGCAGCAGCTGCAGAGGCACCAGCTTCTCGTCGTCGATGAACAGCAGACCCAGCCACCAGTCGTTCCAGTAGGTGAAGCCGATAAAGAGCCCCACGGTAGCCAGCGCCGGTGTAGCCAACGGCAGAATAATGCGGAAAAATATTTTCCATTCGTTGGCCCCGTCGATTTTGGCCGATTCGATCACTTCGAGCGGCATCTTGTCCATGAATCCCTTCATGATCATGACATAGAACGGATTAAGCAAGTATGGGATGATCAGCACCCATATCGTGTCTTTCAACTGCAGGTACTTCGTCATCATAATATAGAACGGGACCAGCCCGCCGCTAAACAGCATGGTGAAGAACACATAGAACGTCGTAATCCGGCGGTAACGGTAATCCCGGCGGGAAATCGTATAACCGATCATCGCGGTCAGCAGCAAGCCCGCGGCCGTACCTACGACCGTGACGAAAATCGTCACGCCGTAAGACATAAGAAGCTGCGCCGGGTATTTAAAGACGGTTTGATAGGCCGTCAAGCTGAACTGCTCGGGAAACAGCTTATAGCCGCCGCGAATCAAAGCTTCTTCATCCGAGAATGAAATAGAGACAACAAGCAGGAGCGGCACCACCATGCACAAGGTAATGATGATAAAAAACAAATGTATGATTCCTTGTGCCCATTTCGGGTTGTCAGTCGACATTCACGAGCCCCCCTCTACCACAATGCGTTTTCGCTGTTGATTTTTTTGATGATATAGTTGGTCGACAGTACGAGAATAAACCCGACGACGGATTGATACAGACCAACGGCGGCGCTCATTCCGACATCGCCTAGATCACGCAGCGAACGATAAACATAAGTGTCGATAACATCGGTCGTCGTATACAGGAAGCTGGAGTTGTTCGGAATGAAATAGAACAGTCCGAAATCGGCCCGGAACATCCCGCCTACGGCGATGATAAACAAAATGATAATGAGCGGCGTCAGCAGCGGCAGCGTAATGCGGAAGACCATCTGGAACTTGGAGGCTCCATCGATTTTCGCCGCCTCATAATAGGTAGGATTGATACCTATAATGCCCGCATAATAGATGAGCGTGGAGAAGCCTACCGCCTTCCACAGCTGGACTCCGTTAAGCAGATACGGCCATTTGTCCGCCTCCTGATACCATTGGACCGGATCCCACCCGAAGGATAGGAACAGATGGTACAGGAACCCTTTCTCATGCTCCAGAAAAGCCAGGGTAATGTATCCGACAACTACCCAGGACAAGAAATACGGGAAGAACAAAGCCGTTTGATACACTTTCACAAACCGTCCGGACACCTCGTTCATCAGCACGGCGAGAATAAGTGCGGCCGTGGTTGTAATAATGATGAACCCGAGATTATAGAGAACCGTATTCCGGGTAATTTGGAAGGCGGCCTCCGAGGAGAAGAAAAATTTGAAATTGTTTAAGCCGTTCCATTCGCTTCCAAAAATCCCGAGATCAAAGCGATACTGTTTAAAAGCAACGATCAAGCCGATGAGCGGCAAATAATTGATCACAAGCTTGATTAGAATTCCGGGCAAGGAAAGAAAAAACAGTTCTTTATTTCTCTTGAACTGCTCCCACTCTCGGGCCAGCTTGCCGCGGGGTCGGGAACGCATGGGTACCGCTTGCGGCGTTCCGCCTGATGTTGGTTTATCCATAATTTCACCCCAAGTCATAAGCAAAATTTCAGCTTCTGTACGAACTATATCGGAGCCGCCCGAAAAACGAAACTGGAAAGATCGTACTTTTGTTCTGAAGACGACTGCTCATTTTGTACTTTACTGCTCAATTGCAACAATTAAGGGCTTAAAGCCAGCTATATCAAGGGAATTTACCGGCTTGTCATATACCGTTAGCGCAGCAAATCAGCCCGGAAAAAATACCCCACAAAGTGACGCACAGCCTTCGAAGCGTATTCCGGGTACTTTGCGGGGAGCCCCGAAACCAATCGACATTAAAGGCTGACGATGTTCAGCCTTTAATGTTGATTCGGCCCCCTGATCGCACCTTGGAAACCGGAACAGCCGTCCGGCGAAACGGCCGGACGGCTTCTTATTCTATTTAACGGAACTGGCTTCAATGGTGCCCGGGCAGGCTTCTCTTCAAGCGGTATTCCCGCGGTGTCGTTCCGTATTTGCTTTTGAACAGCTTGAAGAAATGACTTTGGGTGCGATACCCGACACGCTCCATCACTTCGTTGATGCTGTAATCTTCCCCTTCCAGCAATTCCAGAGCCTTGTTCAGCCTCACGTTATGGATATACTCCGTTACGGTGACGGATGTATTGGCTTTGAACAGCCTCCCGACGTACGCCGACGACATCTTAAGCATGGAGGAGATGCTCTGCAGGCTGAGATCCATATCCATATAATGGATATCTATCAGTTCGCAAATCGTATCCACCAGCGCATCCTTCTTCTCCTCACTGGAGGATTGCCGATGCTCCTCCAGATTGGCGAACATCTTAAGGAACTGGTCCCGGACTTCCTCCAGCGTTTCGGCCTCGAGTACCCGGCGATATCCGTCCTGCCAGTCCATATCGAAGGGAAGCAGACGGTTATTGTTAATCTCCATAATTGTGCCGCGAATGACAACAAGAAGGTGAAGAATCCAGTGCTGGATGTTCTCGATGTTGGAGCGGGCCGCCTGGTCCAGCAGCCCATCCAAATCGGCGGCAAGAGCTTCTGTTCGCATTGCCTTCAGGTTTTCCGCAAGCCTCTTCTCCAATTCGGCCGTATTCGGGAAGGTATCGCTGCCCGCCTTCTCCCTGATCCGCTCCGGAGTGATTACTGAGCGCTTGCCGAATACCATCCGGTAGGCCGAACTGCGCAAAGCTTCCCCATACCGCGAAGTCCACTCCCTATAATCGGCGGCAGGCTGGCTTATCGCCACGGTCAGAGACAAGCGGTACAGCCGGTACAGAGTCTCTTGAACCTCTTCGAGAACAGGGACCAGTCTGTCCATAAGCTCCGACTCCATTCCCGCCCCGCTGACGAGCAGGGTGAATTGATCGTTCTTCATATCCACGAATTCCACCGGCGCCAGAACCGACAGCAATTCTTCCGAAATATTGCCGACCGCGAACGAGAGCAGCCTTCTGTCGGCGGAAGACAACTGCATATATTGCTTGTAATCGTCGATTTTCATTACGATAAGCACATAAGGCCCGGACTCGGCAATTCGGAGCCGGCCGTCGGCGATCCATTGCCGGAAGGTTTGCTCATTCTCGGCCGTGCTGTCCAGGATAAGCTTCCGCAGTTGATAGTTGATAACGATCGATCGTTTGGCATCCCGGTCCCGTTCATACTCATCCATTTTCCGGAAAACATGGGTATGCAGTTGAGAAAGATACTTCATCTCGTCCTGGACCCCCGTCCGCATTCCGGCAAACATCGACTGCGGAACCTGCTTTAATTGCTTCAGAATGTTCTCCAGAGGCCCGTAGAGCTTCCTTGAAACCGGAAACGCGGCAATGAGCGATAGCAGCAGGAAAAGAACGGTGATGAGGATGAAATGCCCGCGCATTTGATAAATGCTGCCGAGCACAGCCTCATAGGGCCGTATGCTGACAATGGTCCAGCCGTATACGTCCGTATGCATGTAGCTGACCAGGTGGGAGCTGTCCTGGATCTTGCGGACAAATTGCCCGAAGCTTCCCGGCTGATCGGTCAGCAGGGCTTCCCCCAATTCATCCGGATCGATTGCCGGCGGAAGTTGATTGCGGGTATAATATTCACCCTTGCCGTTGACGATCACAATGCTGTTCTCCCCGTAGCCGCTTAATCCGTTCAGCATCTGCAGATTATCGAACAGCCATTCCGGCTTGACGGCCAGGATAACCATGCTGGAGGAGTGGTCCGCCGGGGATTCTTCCGAACCGTACATTAAATAGCCGAACAAATCGATGCTGGATACGTTGCCTTCCATGCTGGAATCCTGGTCGTAGCTTATAGGAATGAGCTGAAGGCGGCGGACGGAATCGCTCGTATGCAGGAACCGGTCGAGCCGTTCTCTCTCCCCATTGGCATTCTGCTGGAACAAGGAATCCGTCGAATAATATTTTCCCGTATTAGCGTTATAGATAATAATCGAATGCAAAAAGGAGGTGGAAGAAACCAGCTTCTCCAGCTTCAGCATCTTGGAGGGCAGCTCGAAGATGTTCTCATCCCGCCCGTATAACAAAGCTACCATATCGGTATCCAAATAAACGGATTTGGCCAGATTCTCCACCATTTCATTCATGGACATAATATTATAGTTAATCTGCGCCAATATTTTCCGATCGGCTTCAGATTGAATTTTCAGAGCGGTATCCCGGGAATTCATATACAAAATCATAGAGAAAATCGTCACCAAAACGAAAGGAATGGTGAGTACCGCCAGCAAAATCCGGCGCAAATATTTTCGGGATCGGTACAAACGAATGATGTTCACGGCAATTCCCTCCGCGACCATTATCACTGAAAACGTTATTAAATTCAATAGCTCAGGATAAGGGCATCGTGTTAACAATATCGAGCTGCATTATTGGCCAGGCATTGTCCGACAGCATCCATTCCACCGCATCGTCAGAAAGGAAAAAAGACGGGAAGCAGCAGCACCATAAGAATGCCGATCAGAAGCTGCAGGGGCAATCCGACTTTGACATAGTCGCCGAAGGCATATCCGCCGGAAGCCATGACCAGAGCATTGGCCGGTGAAGCGACCGGAGTGGCGAAGGCCAGGCTGGCCGCCAAGGAAACCGCGAACAAGAACGGATAAGGACTGACTCCCATTTGCACCGCAGCCGTAAACGCTATCGGGGCAAAAAGCACGGCCGTCGCCGTATTGCTGATAAACAAGCTCAGAAACGATGTGACAAAGTAGATGCCCGCCAGCAGGACGAGCGGCCCCGAGCCGCCGATTCCGCTAACGAGAGCTTCGGAAATGTACTGGGCGGCGCCTGTTTTCTCCAATGCGCTCGACATCGGGATCATTCCTGCGATCAGGACTATACTTTCCCAATTAATGGTCTGGTAAGCTTCCTGCATATTCTTCAAACATCCGGTCGCCACCATCAGAATGGCTGCCAGCATGACGGTAATGACCGCCGGAAAGACCTCCAGCGTCATTAGAACGAGCATCATCACCATGATTCCCGCAGCGATAGGTGCCTTGTGATCTAAAGTCACCTTGCCCGCTTCTTCCAGAGGCTGCCCGACGACGACAAAATCGGCCGTTTCCCGGGACAGCAAATGGATTTTTTCCCATGCTCCCTGCACAAGCAGGGCATCGCCGAAACGCATTTTCTCCTCATGCAGATGGTGAAGAATATATTTTCCTTTCCGCAGAATACCTAATATGTTCAAACCGTACTTCTCGCGAAAGCCGGATTCCTGAATTCGTTGATTTATAAATTTGGAGTCCGGGGTCAGCAGCACTTCCGCAATCCCTACTTCACGGGAAAACAGAGGTTCGGAATCCTGCCCGTTCATCCGCTCCGTATGCTGCGGGTTCATCAGCTCCAGACCGCAGGAATCGGCAAATAACTTGACCTGCTCCATCGACCCCTGGACATACAAAATATCATTCTCCTTAATGATCGTCGAAGGGCCGGGAAGCTCCTGGGCAAGCGATTTGAAGAACGGGTTTCTGCGCGACTGCCGGCGCCGGACCTCCAGAATATGTATCCCGAACCGCCCCGGAATCTCAAGCTCCAGCAGCGATTTATCCTTCAGGCCGGAATGTTCTCCGACCTTAACCCGGTACAAATTCCGGGCGATTTGGTATTGCTGCGCCAGCTCCTGCATCGAACGGCGCCGCGGCTCTCCACCTTCCGCCTTGGAGCTCTGCGTTTTCAAAAGCCACTTGGTCAGAACCACGAGCAGAAGCATCCCGCCGATTAAAGCGACCAGCCCGACCGGCGTGAAGGCAAAGAAGGACAGCTTCTCATAGCCGTTTTGTGATAGCGTCTCGCTGATAACCAGATTGGGCGGGGTTCCGATCAGAGTCAAGGTCCCGCCCAAGCTGCTGGCAAATGCAAGCGGCATCAACAATCGGGCCGGGCTCATTCCGATCTGGGCGGCCAGGCTGACCACGATCGGCAGCATGACCGCTACCGTCCCCGTATTGCTGATGAATGCGCTGAGCAGGGCGGTAACCGCCATCACCATCCACAGCAAGCGGGTTTCGTGGCGCCCGCCCATTCTTAAGAGCTGCCGGCTGGCCATCTTGGCCAACCCGGTCTGGAAAATTCCTCCCCCGACCACAAACAGACCGATCATCATGACCACCACGGAATTGGAGAAGCCCGATAAAGCTTCGCCCGGAGTCAAAATGCCGAGGAGCACCAACGCGACCAAAGCGCAGAGCGCGACCAGATCGGAGCGTACTTTGCCCGTAATAAAGAGGATAGAGGCTGCCCCTAACAGGACTAGAGTAACTAACATCTGCGAACTCAAGTAAAATTTCCTCCCACATCGTTAAGAAAATCCTTATTCGGATCCGTCCGTTCCATAAATTGAAGAGCCCGAACAGGCCCCGTCAGCCATAAAACGGTCAGTATAATTTGAAATCAGACAAAATTTAAGGGCCCCCGCCATCCGTTGGCAGGACCCTCTTGCAGTTTACCATATTCCTATCAGCCGCGGGAAGATATTCGCGCGGAATAACTCGAAACAAGGCGCAACAACGAGACTATTGCACCTGATATTTTTCAAATAACGGGACTATCGACCAGAATATCAAAAGGTGGTATGATGAAAAAAAACGCAGGCTGTACGCCTCTTTGGCGCTTGATTGGTGAATCACTAGATCCGGTTCCGGGTAATTCAATATAGAAGAAGATATGCACTCTTTATAATATTTTAGAAAGGAGAGGCGTTTCCTCGTATGCCTGGCAGGCACGGGTTTTTCACGCCGAGTTTATCGATGGACGGCCAAACCGTGGAGCAAATTCGGACAAGCTTGATCCGACAGCTTCTTTTTTTTGACGAGCAGCAGCTTAATGTTCTGGATACCTACTTCCCGGCCTATTGCACGGAGCCCGAGGAACGTTCATCCACCGCTGCCTGGATGGAGCATTACGTAGCGGAGCTGGAGCACATTGTGTCCGGGCTTGCGGGGGAATCTCCCTGCTTGCCCGACAAAGTGCTGATCGGAAGCACGGTCACATTGCAGCAGCCGGCAGAGACGAAAACCTACAAAATTTGCTTCCCCCAGGACGCGGATCCGGATTCGGGACGCCTGTCCTTTCTTTCCCCCATCGGAATGCGGCTGCTGTTGGCTTCACTCCACGAAACCGTCCGGCTTCCCGCCCAGTGTGAAGGAACCGATACGGTCATTGCCGATATCCGTTTTGAAGGGGATGTGTGAGGGGGCAGAGGAGGACTATCGCCTTCGCCAGATATTTTTCAGTGTCCGCTCACTAATCAAAGTACGGTTTTCCAAGCTTGACTAATTCATTTTTATATGCGGGGTATTCAGATGAAAAGGTTTAAGCATTACTTCATTATGTGGATTCCTTTTATGGTATTGTTTATTTTTGCAACCTTTAGTTTGGAATTGGTGGAAGGCAATAAAATCACGACAACAGAGTATATGGGACTGCTTGATTTGGGCTTAATTTATTTTCTCGTAGTGATGCCGTTCGCCTTTCTTTTATATCCCGTATCCTTTTTGCCCCTAACTATAATATTAAGCAAGTTATTCATTCCTTTTATTGGAAGGGCCGTCATCTTTTCCGTGGCAGGCGGAATTGGCGGAATGTTAATTTTTAAGAAATTATATGGCTGGCACGATGGTTACTTTATAGAAGGATATAATTTAAACTTGAACAGTGCCATTTTGATTTTTGGCCTGGCCGGTTTACTCTATGCCTGGATAGACCGTTATCTGAAAGGGAAGAGAGGAAAGGCGATCCTTTTATAAGCCAATCGGGTGGATCAAAAAAACGCCACTTGTCGTGGCGTTTGCTCAAGGGTTACTCCTCCAGATCGTCTGCGAGCCGGATGCCGCTGAACTGCCATCTTTTCTCCGGCAGCAGGTAATGTCGAGTGGTCGGACGAATAAGGCCCCGCGGCGTAATGCAGGAACCTCCGCGCAAAACCATTCGGTTGCTCATATATTTCCCATGGTATTCCCCGAACGGGCCTTCGGTCCGTCTATTACCGGGATACGGCAAATACGGGCTCATCGTCCATTCCCAGATATCCCCATATCCTTGCAGCAGCAGTTCTCCATGCGAGCTTCCGGATGGGGCCGGATGGAACCAGCCGGACTCCGCAAAGTTGCCCTCCGGCCGGATCGCTGAGAAGGCTACCTCCCATTCCGCCTCTGTCGGCAGCCGTCTGCCTGCCCAACGGGCGTACGCGTCCGCCTCATAATAGCTCACATGACAAACGGGCTCGTCCAGCTCCAGCTCTCTCATGCCGGACAATGTATAATACCACCAGTTACCGTCCCTTTTCTCCCAATAAAGCGGCGCTTCCCAGCCGTATTTTTGCACGCAGTTCCAGCCTTCCGCGAGCCAAAGCCGGGGCTGCCTGTAACCGCCGTCCTCCACAAATTGCAGATATTCCCCGTTCGTAACCGGCTGGGAAGCCAAGCGGAAGCCCCCGATCCATACTTTATGTCTCGGCATCTCGTTGTCAAAGGCGAAGCCGGGGCCCTGATGGCCGATTTCGGCCTGGCCTTCAGCAAACTTGTGCCAGGTCAAATAGGGAAGCACATGCAGTCCGCTCTCCTTGCGCTCCCGATAGACGGGCTTAAGCGGATCGGCAAAGTAATTGTATTTGATATCCGCCACAAGCTGTTCCTGGTGCTGCAGTTCATGATTCAAGCTCAGCTCAAAATAAGGGGTTACCCGGGCGAGCCGCTCCTCGTCGGCATTTTCCAGCAGCTCCAGTATTCTTTCATCCACATGTCTGCGGTATCTGTAAATTTCCTCAATAGTCGGCCGCAAGCCGACACCGCGCGGCACGGAAGCATGAAACTCCCCGCCGAATTCGCCGGAGGCAAACAAAGCTGCGTAATTATGGTCGTACCATTCGTAACGTGGGGCGTATCTTTGCAGCACGGCCGCCTCCAGAAACCAGGTCGTATGCGCCAGATGCCACTTGGGAGGACATACATCCTCCATGGCTTGTACCACATAGTCCTCCGCTTCCAGCGGGTCGGCCAGCCGTTCCGTAGTTTCCCGAACATCTCTATACCGTTCCTGCAGCCATCTTCCGGGTGACAAGCCCGCCTCAGTCCGTTGGGCGTATTCCATAATCATCCTCCTATCGGTTCCGGTGCCGACGATTTCCTCCGTTCCAAGAAAACCGTCCAACCCCATCCGTAATCATGCCCGCTCTGCAGTCCTCCGCCGGTTAGGCCGATTAGAGCGGCCCGACTGGTTCTTGTCCAAATAATTGTTGACCACCCGATCAAGCCTCGTAATCTGACAGCCGTAATCATATATGGTTGCGGCCACGAGAATTAATCGGGAGGAGTGCTCTTCATCCAATGTTCGGTTTCTCATCATTTCCTGTAAAAAGGCCTCGCTGCTCTCTTCCGACCGGTTCGGAACCGTTCCGTGCGCTTTCAGCTTGCCTTCAAATTTCAACAGCACGAGCTCGTGATGCTTGATAAGCTCCTCCAATTGCCGGTCAAACCGGTCATCCATCCTGCCATCGTCGGCATGGAAATAGTAACGGCCGACGGTCTCTTGAACGTCCAAGCCTTTTCTCAATGTTCTAAGCATTTGCTTATAAACGACGAGCAGACGGACCCCGCTGAGCGTGCGCTTCCCACGCTTCCCCAGCTTCTTGCGCTCTTCCTCGAACATCTCGTAGATGTCCTCCAGCTTATGAAGCGCCTTAAGCAGTTCTTCCCGCTGCTTCTTAAACACCGATTCCTTCATCTCCACAGAGATGGAGGTGCGCAGCAGGAGCGAAAGCTGGCCAAATACAAATCGAACCTGCTTGAGAAAATGCTTCTCATGCTGTGGCGGAAAAAAGGCGATATTGACGAGAAAGGCCGAGCCGATCCCGATCATAATCACCAGAAAACGATTGACGGCGAACAGCCAGTGAACAGATGCGTCACCCGCAACGTCCATCACCGCTATAACGGTCACCAGCGTCAAGCCGATCGTCGACTCCATCTTCAGCTTTATGCAAACCATAATCACGACAATACAAATCAAACCGATTGCTATCGGTTCGTTGCTAAAGAACATTCCTGCCAAAAGAGCAAGTCCGGCACCCAGCACATTCGTCTGCACCTGATCCAGAATATGCCTCCAGGACCGGTAGATCGAGGGCTGCATCGTAAATATAGCCGCAACCGCCCCGATTATCGCCGGGGTCAGACCTAACAGCGCACAGATGTATAGAGCAAGAGTAACCGCTACACCGGTTTTAAGCACCCGCGCCCCCAGTTCCATCAAGCTTGCCTCCTTGATTCGTCTCTCCTCATATTACACGGTTTGGAGTGCATTTGGCAAAAGGGGCTTTAGGCATAGCGTCCTTCGTCCCGCATACCGGGACCTTGAAAGGGGTTACTTTTCCTGATAGATAAGTCGGGATCCTCGCAGGCATCAGCGCCTCCCGCAGAACACCGGGACTATGGTACGTATCTCCTTCCCTGGGTATCCCGGGTTAGGGAAAGACACTTATGCCCCTCCTTTGTATTACTGTGACTATGGGTGTGATGCCTCTTTTGTCTGTTATACCCTTGACTCAGGTGCGATCCCCCTTTGTCTGTTATACCCTTGACTCAGGTGTGATGCCACTTTTGTCTGTTATACCCTTAACTCAGGTGGGGTACCGTTTCCCTTCCTCAGATGCTCGTCCAGTGCTTTACTCCCGGTTATTTAAAGACCATAATACTATTTATAGAAAGACCGTTCTTTTCGCTTCTCGCCATAGAGTCTGGCTCAGTTCAATATGCCGCCCTCCAAAAGTTACGCATCGCTGAAGAATCACTCCAAAATAATGCTGGATGTTCTAAAACGAACCCACAGACGGCGGCCAAATAGGCTGCCCGGTGGGTTACCCTTATTGGCGGGATATCGAAAGGAGTTACTCTTCCCTCTGAATAGGGTCGGGAATCAGCCCTTCCTTCTGAAGCTGGGTATTGGTTTTCATCCGTTCCATCGCTTGTCCGTGCCGCTTCATCTCTTCCATATCGGGGGCCATTGACCCATTCAGCACGTCATCCGTTGCGCTTGAAGCATCCTTCCGCTTATTCAGATGAATACGATTTAATGTTTTTAAATCTTCATGGTCATAAAATCGGGGCATGCTAACTACCTCCCGGAATAAGATTATTCGGAGCCTAACCTGCTCATACCAGCGGAGGGCGCTGGTTGTATCCTAACGGTAAAGCCGGTAATCAACGGTCAACGTTCCCTCTCCGAACCGCCAACGTAAAACCGGTATCAACGGTCAACGTTCCCTCTCTGAACCGCTTGTTTAAGTACTTAATTTTTAACCTGATTAGTTGCTTTAGAATCATGCATATGGAAAAAACACCCTTTCTGGAAAAGGTGTCTGACGAACGCCAGTTGCTTGAACAGCATCGCATTGCGACCGGCATCGCCCCGAGCGGCCCGATTTCCCAGAGCGATCCTATGTCCCGAGCACGAGCACGGCGCTCCCGTCGGAGACAACCTACACGGCTGCAAGTCGATAGCCAGTTGTGGTTCGATAGGGACTTAGACAGAGACAACAACGTCCCTTTCTTTATATCCGGTTCGGTAAATGTGGCCGAACCGTTCGTACAATTGGGCAGTCTTGTCCTCGAGAGGTGTTAAATCAAGGAAAAACGGCAATCGCCGTCCTTTGGACAGGCGCGTTTACCGATGGAATATAAGAACAGGTGTAAGGTTTATACTTTCTTATATTTTGAAAAAGACCAGCAATTGTGCAGTTCTTTTTCATGGTTTTAGTTGAAATCGTTCAAAGACATGCAATTGTGCAGGTAAATTACCCCATTTTGCTAATTTTCGCGATTTTACGGTGAAAGACCTGCACTTTTGCTCGTCCTTTACCACATTTGGTGGATTCGCGCTTAAAGACCTGCACTTTTGCTCGTCTTTTACTACGTTTAGGTAGCGTCAAGAAGTTTGTGTAAGCTGGTAGGGTTATCCATCGGGACGATGGATAAGAAATATT
>NZ_JBHTIU010000062.1:0-23279 GCF_042677205.1 Paenibacillus residui | reverse complement strand
ATGTAAAAAATACTTCGACGAAGGTCATTGGAAATCCTTGTTAGTTAATTGGTCAGCCGTAGAAAAAAAACGCTGCACTTCTGCAAGGCAGCAAGAACAGCGGATTTTTACGCAACAAAGAAGGCTTACCTATTAAACGTCTAATCGGCATTCACTTATAGATGGAATACTTTGACCTTATCGTTCAGGGAGTCGGCATGCTCCTTAAGGACTTCCGAAGATGAAGCAATTTCCTGCATCACCGCCGTTTGCTCTTGAGTGGATAGCGCAACCTGCTTAGCGCCTTCGGATATCACCTTGACGATCTTAGCAATTTCCCGTGTTTCTTCAAGTGTATTCTCTATCTGGCGCACTTGATCCGTCACCACTTCGGCAATGCGGTCTACCGATACGGAAGTTTCGTGGGTTGCCGTAGTGATCCGGTTCAGCGCCTCCTTAACCCGTTCCCCTTTGGAGCTTTCATATTCCACCATTTGGACCTGATTCGTAATATTCGTGACCACGTTGGCTACATGCTTCTGAATTTGCTGGATCAGGTCGTTAATGCTGCTGACGGCCGCCGAGCTCTGCTCCGCCAGCTTGCGGATTTCTCCTGCAACTACGGCGAACCCTGCCCCGTGCTCACCCGCCCTGGCCGATTCAATAGAAGCATTCAATGCGAGCAAATGGGTCTGGTCTGAAATATCTCCTACAACTTGCGATATATTCCCGATCTCTATCGCATTGCGATCCAACTCACGTACCAGCTCGATGGTTTGCTGATTAGCCTTGGCGAGGTCGAACAGCCCGTTAACCAGCGTATGCACGACCTCCCCGCTCTCCTCAATGGCACCGACCATATCCTTGGCCAAATTCGATGCGGAGCGGGCTTTCTCGCTGACATCCTCCGCCGCCTGGGTTATCCGCTCTACCGAATTGAAGGTGCTGAGCGTAGACTTCTCCTGCTTCTCTACCCCTTGCGCTATATCATCGATCGTGCTGGCGATGGTTTCGACCTGATGGGCCGCCTGCGTAATTGCTCCGCTAAGGGCAGCCGCATTTTGATTTGTAAATTGAACGTTATTGGAAACCTCGGCAATCATCTGCTTCAAATTCATAACCATTTTATTAAAGGATTGGCTAAGCGCGCTCAGCTCATCTCTGGAATGATGAACCGGCATAGTGACCTGCAAATTCCCGGTAGCCGCCTCATTGACCGCTTCTGTAAGCTTCAGAAGCGGCTTGATCAGCCAATTGGCCGCAATCCAGCCCAGGAAGCCCGTCCAGAATACTCCAAGTCCCAAGATAATCGAAATATATAGCCAATCGGACATCCCGCCGGCAATGATATCCTTCAGGACAAAAATAAACAGGGCACTGGTTCCATACGTGGTTAGGGATACGAGTGTAATACCCAGCACCATCTTCTTGACGATTCCGAATCTCATCTCTGCGACCACACTCCCGACTGATAAAATAAAAATACAACTATTTTCCTATTTTATCGGCATCGGACGACCTAAAATGAATAGTTATACCTAAGTTTCCGTCATTTTTCACAAAGAGACATAGCTAAGACCGGCTGTCAAAGGCGTCCACCCGGCTAATTTCACGTTTTCCCAGCGGTCTGCCGGCCCCGGAATACGAATCTCCGTGGAACCCTCCGGGTCTGTTCCAGCCTGTCCTGAAGCCTTCGCAACTACGGGCGTTAACAGTTGTGTAATGCTTACCGGTCGTCGCTAAAATCGTTTCTCCGCAGAACGGCCGCTCATCCGCCTGAATGTCGGCAACCCGCCACTTCCTTTCCAAAATAACAAAAGCAAAACAGCCTGCGTGGACAAGCTTGTCCATGCAGACTGTTTTCCAGGCAACCGTCAAATTAAAAAAACACGGCTCCTTCTATATAACTCGTCCGGTCAAGATTCCTGCTCACCAAAATACATTTCGTGAGCAAGCGCCGTCTGTACTCTGGCCTCTTCTTCCGTCAGCTTGCGAACCAGCTTCATCTCTACGGAAGTAACTTCCTCGCCCTGGAAGTTGATTTCGGCGACGGATGCGAAGATTTGCACGATGGCAATCGCCTGATTTTCCGGAGTATAGGCTATCACCTTCTGGCCGGTCGGGTATACCCGGAACCCGTTCTTGACCATTTTCGTCATGCCATATTCCAGAAGCTCGTACATTTCCTGCTCTGATTTAAACTTGCAGACTGAGTTGAATTCCGTTTGAAATCCCATAAGTATTCCCCTTTCTGCTCTTAGTCTCCAGAAATTATCCATGGCCTCATGGATGCATGATAGTCGTTATAAAAAAATAATAAATGAGTGCAAATCACTTTATTTTCAGACAATTTCAGGGCGAAGCTGCTAATCTAATTTTCGTCAAAAGTGTATTGAATGCTGTTCTTGTCCTCATGTCTTTGGAAAGCGAGGCGGATCAGATCATCCAGCAGCTGAGGATAGGTCTTGCCGGACGCCTTCCACAACAGGGGATACATGCTGAACGGAGTAAATCCGGGCATCGTATTTATTTCATTAATGTAGACTTGCCCGCTCGCTTTGTCCAGGAAGAAATCCACCCTGGCAAGCCCCGATCCGTCAATCGCCTGAAAAGCGCGAAGAGCCAGCTCCCGGATCTGCTGAGCCTTCTCCTCGGGAAGCTCCGCGGGAATAATCATGGCCGATTTGCCGTCTATATACTTTGCCTTGTAATCATAGAAATCATTCGATGATACAATTTCACCTGCTACGGATACTTCCGGCTCCTCATTGCCGAGTACACCCACCTCGATTTCGCGGGCGGACACATACTCTTCGACAATAACTTTGCGGTCATATTTGAAAGCCAGTTGGACCGCTTCCAGCAGCTCCTCCCGGTCCGACGCCTTCGATACTCCGACGCTGGAACCGAGATTGGCCGGCTTGACGAAGCAAGGATAGCCTACGGCCACTTCAATTTCCATAAGGAAGAAAGCCTGATCCTTAGCCCACTGAGCCTTGGTAAAATGGCGGTATATACATTGAGGAAGCCCCTCTTGCGCAAACAGCTTCTTCATCGTGACCTTATCCATGCCGACCGCCGAAGCCAATACTCCCGCTCCGACATAAGGGATGTTGGCCATTTCCAGCATCCCCTGCAGGGTACCGTCTTCCCCGTAGGTTCCATGCAGCAGAGGGAATATGACATCCAGCGTCCCGGGGTGCTCCGCAGCTTCGGTGACCGCAGTCTCCGCCGCTCCTCCGGAGGCGAACAATGGCATAAGGGCAATACCCGATGGATCGTTCTTGTCCGGGCTTGAAGCATCCGGCTGTTCGGGAGAAATGAGAGCCTGAAGATTGCCGACCGGACCGTTCAACGCTTTGCCGGTGCGCCATTCCCCTTGCTTGGTGATATAGAATGGATAAACTTCGTATTTCGAATGATCGAAGGCCTGGATAACGGCCAGCGCGGTCTGCAGAGAAACGTCATGCTCCCCGGACCTGCCGCCGTAAACTAGCCCTACCCGTATTTTTTTGTCCATGTGTACCTCCGGTTAAGTATAGTCAAAGATGTCTGGTCCAAAGATGTATATTTCGATTACAACCAATCCGGGATATGATACAGGCGGTAATCGGTCCGGTCGGTCCAAGCATAGGAGTCCCGGTAATCCCAGTAACGATGCTTGCTGTTCACCGTTTGGGCATTGACTAAAGGCGAGCCGTCTGCCGAGAATGCGGTAACGATCGTCGTATGCTGGAATCGTCCGTTACCGTCCCAATCGTAGCATATGACGTCTCCTAATTGAAGCTGCTTCGGGGAAGCGACTCTTATCCCCCGCAATCCTGCCTTGCTGCTGTGCAGATGCTGCTGCAAACTGTTGGATACCGCCCAGCTGAAGCTCCAGTTTTCCTGCTTGCCGCTTTTTCCCCGGTACCACCAACCGGATTCTCTTTTTCCAGTATAGTTCATTGGAGCACCGCCTGCAAAGAGGCACTGGGATACGTAATTCGTGCAGTTAACGTCGAAGGCCAGATACTCGGGGTTATAGGAGTCCCACCACATATCCGCATAGCGTACCGCTTGCGCCCGATCATAAGGTGCCACTCGATGAGACATTCTTTGCGCAGGGAAAATTTCCCTGTTCAAATACGGCATGGAGCAGGTTTTCATCCCCGCTATAAGGGCGTACGCACTATCCTCCGGCTGGCTGACCGCTTCCCAATCCCCCATGTAAGGGTTGACGGCATATTCGACTCTTCCCGAGCCCGGCTCATGCTCAGAGGAAGGCGGTCTCTCGACCCGGCTGATGATCCAATGACTTCCTCTCTGACGAAGGGATAAACGTTCGCGTTCAATTCGTTCTTCCTTCTGCCTCCGGTTTAACACATCATATTCAAAGCTTCGCCGCAATTCCACATCGGCCGTGACTATCCCTTCTATTTCTTGTGAATAGATCAGCTTCACTCTGGTTTCGCTCTGCACAGGAGCAAGCCCTCTTTCCCTATGAACGGCAGCCAGCCTGCGCATATGTTTGGACAGCTTATCCAAGTATTCCTCATCCCACAAATAAGGCAGCACCGGCTTCACCGAATAGTCGAGCTCCATCCGGTTGCGTCTGTCCACATATTCATAAATGACGGATTTCCAGCTCATCCTCATTCCCCCTGCTTCAACCTGCGTTTAAACATTCCATTATACGGGATGTCCCGGTCCGGTTGACAAGCTCCGGACGTTTCCTATACAATCCTTCAATTGGTTCACTATATGAGATAAAAATTTGGAAAATGTTTAATTCCTTCAGTTTGGAAAGAATGTTAAAAGAAATTGCTCAGTTCAAGCGTCGGCTCGCGGAATATTACAAGGTGTAGTCGTTGAATTTACGGTTATTTGCGGGTCATCCTTATACTTGCTGATATTTGAAAAAAGGGTTTACTGTGTCTCCGGGAAAAGGTATACTATAGATGAAGCTCAATCGTGAAATCGGATTTCACCAGATGAAACGATTACTGATTTTTCTTTTATTACTTCATAGGAGGGATACTCCATGCCAAGAAAAGACCATTTTTCTGTCAAGACGTCTCTATCGGTCAACAACCAAGAGTACGTGTACTACAGCCTAAGCAAGCTGGAGGAACAAGGGTTCGGCTCCATCACGAAGCTTCCTTATTCCATCAAGGTATTGCTGGAAGCGGCGGTTCGCCAATTTGACGGAAGAGCCATTACCAACGAACATGTTAAACAAATTGCCGGTTGGGCAGACAACTCCGATCCTAACAAGGAAATCCCGTTCATCCCCGCGCGGATCGTGCTTCAGGACTTTACAGGGGTACCCGTTGTCGTAGACCTGGCAGCTATGCGTGCCACGGTTCAACGGTCCGGCGGAGATCCGAAGAAGATTAACCCGCTGGTTCCTGTGGACTTGGTTATCGACCACTCCGTAATGGTCGACTCCTTCGGAAATTCCGAAGCTCTTGCTTATAATGAGAAGATTGAGTTTGAAAGAAACGAAGAACGCTACCGGTTCCTCCGCTGGGCGCAGACAGCCTTCGATAACTTCCGTGCCGTTCCTCCGGATACCGGAATCGTTCACCAAGTGAACCTGGAATATCTGGCTTCTGTAGCGGCTACGAAATCTGTAGACGGAGAGCTTGAAGTTTACCCGGATTCCCTCGTCGGAACGGACTCTCACACGACGATGATCAACGGTCTTGGTGTCGTTGGTTGGGGAGTTGGAGGAATCGAGGCCGAGGCGGGTATGCTCGGACAGCCTCTATACTTCGTTACACCTGAAGTTATCGGATTCAAGCTGACCGGAAGTCTGGCAGAAGGAGCAACCGCAACCGACCTAGCTCTGACGGTTACCCAAATTCTGCGGAAGAAAGGCGTAGTCGGCAAATTCGTAGAGTACTTCGGACCGGGATTGGACAGCTTGAGCCTGTCTGACCGTGCTACGATCGCCAACATGGCGCCTGAATACGGGGCGACCATCGGATTCTTCCCTGTAGATGAAGAAACGTTGAAATACTTGAGACTGACCGGCCGCAGTGAAGAGCAAATTTCTCTCGTTGAAGCCTATTACAAGGCGCAAGGACTGTTCCGTACGAGCGATTCTCCGGACCCGCAATATACGGACGTCATTGAACTGGATCTCTCCACGGTCGTTCCCAGCTTGGCCGGACCGAAGCGTCCTCAAGACCGCGTAGAGCTGACAGAGATGAAGGAATCGTTCAACACCATCGTCCGCACCCCTGTGGAGAAGGGCGGATACGGGCTGAGCGAAGAGAAGCTGAAGGAAGAGGTTAAAGTCTCCCATCCGAACGGCGAAACCTCTACCATGAAGAACGGTGCAGTCGTTATTGCGGCGATCACCAGCTGTACGAACACCTCCAATCCGAGCGTTATGGTTGGAGCGGGTCTCGTGGCGAAGAAAGCGGTAGAGCGCGGATTAACGAAGCCGGGCTACGTGAAGAGCAGCTTGACTCCGGGGTCGCTGGTCGTTACGGAATATCTGACCAAGGCCGGATTGATCGAGCCGCTGGAGAAGCTGGGCTTCCACGTTGCGGGATATGGCTGCGCCACTTGTATCGGTAATAGCGGACCGCTTCCGGATGAAGTTTCCAAAGCGATTGCCGACAACGACCTGACCGTTGCGGCCGTACTGAGCGGTAACCGGAATTTCGAAGGACGGATTCATGCCCAGGTGAAAGCGAACTATCTGGCATCTCCTCCGCTCGTTGTCGCCTACGCTCTGGCCGGTACCGTCGATATCGACCTGACTAAAGATCCGATCGGCTATGACAATAACAACGAGCCGGTTTACTTGAAGGACATTTGGCCTTCCAACCAGGAAATTCAGGAAGCGATCCAGTTGTCTCTGAGCCCGGCTATGTTCCAAGAGAAATATAAAGATGTATACCGCGCCAACCAGCGCTGGAACGAGCTGGATGTTGCCGAAGGCGAACTGTATCAATGGGATGAGAAATCTACCTATATCCAAGAGCCTCCGTTCTTCGTAAACCTGAGCCCTGAGGCGGGTTCGATCGAAAGCATCCAGGGAGCCAAAGTATTGGCCCAGCTTGGCGACTCGGTAACTACGGACCATATCTCTCCGGCCGGTAACATTTCGCCGACCAGCCCTGCGGGACAATATCTGCAGGAGCATGGAGTGGAGAGAAAGGATTTCAACTCCTATGGTTCCCGCCGCGGTAATCATGAAGTGATGATGCGCGGAACGTTCGCCAACATCCGCATCCGCAACCAAGTGGCACCCGGCACGGAAGGCGGCGTAACCACTTATATGCCGACCGGCGAAGTGATGTCCATCTATGACGCTTCCATGAAGTATCAGGATCAGAACACTCCGCTGATCGTACTGGCCGGTAAGGAATATGGAACCGGAAGCTCCCGTGACTGGGCGGCCAAAGGAACCTTCCTGCTCGGAGTTAAAGCCGTTATCGCGGAAAGCTTCGAACGGATTCACCGCAGCAACCTGGTCGGCATGGGCGTCCTGCCGCTTCAATTCCCTGAAGGCATGAGCTGGAAATCGCTCGGTCTGACCGGAACCGAAACCTTCGATATCCTCGGACTGGACGACAACGTACAGCCTGGACAGAAGATCAAGGTGAAGGCAACCCGCGAAGACGGCTCCAGCTTCGAATTCGAAGCGATCGTCCGCCTCGACAGCATGGTTGACGTAGACTACTACCGGAACGGCGGTATTCTGCAAACCGTTCTTCGTCAAATGATGAGAGAAAGCAAATAAAAGCGGCAGGCTGTCCGCTGACAGCCCGCCCGGTTAAGACAATCCCCCCTGTGCGATGCGCACAGGGGGGATTGCTGTGTTATTCGGTTATTTGTTCTCCAGTATTTGTTCTCCAGCGATTACCGAATCATCTTGCCCATCCGGTTGGCCGCTTCGACGATGATGGGAGCATCCTGCTTCATCTGCTCCATCGTCAGCCGGTTAGCCGGGCCGGACACCGCCAGAGCCGCGACGAGCTTATGGGAGCGGTTGAAGATCGGAGCGGCAATGGCCGCCGCCCCTTCCTCCCTCTCCTCAATGCTGGTGGCATATCCCAGCCTTCTCGCCTCCCGGATTTGTTCCAGAAACCGTTCGCGTTCCGGGCCGTTGGGCCAATCCTCCGACTTCTTCAGCTCCTCCAGAGTCTCCGGATCGGCGAAGGCCACCAGAATTTTACTGGAGGCGCCGACATACAGCGGCAGCCTTACGCCAACCCGGGCAACCCGACGGATGGCCTGGTTGCTCTGAACCGCTTGAATGCGAATCCGCTCCAAGCCGTCACGGACATACAAACTGACCGTCTCTCCCACGATATCGCGCAGCCTCTCCATCTCTGGCAGCAGCAGCACCGCAGGGTCATCCGTCTGCGACATGCCGGCAGCCAGCTCCCAAATCCGCAAGCCAAGCCGGAATTTATCCGTTTCTGCATGCCTGACCAGGAAGCCCTTGCTCTCCAGCGAAGCGATCAGCCGGTGAACGGTGCTCTTATGAAGCCCTACCCTGCCTGATATTTCGGTCAAGCTTAAATCCGAAGCGTCCGTAAAGCATAACAAAATATCTAGAGCGCGCTCAACGGCACGCACCGTCAGTTTATTATCATCTACCATGTGCACACCCTCTCAAAGTTTCACCTTATGAAACTCGATTACACCTAGTATACCCGATGCATCGCCGAGCGTAAAGAATCGTTTATCTGCAGGCACCAAAATTTGTTTGTCCTCCCCGGATCCAACGGCCCTGTCCATTGAATTTTCAGGCATACATAATTAGACGATCGAATACATTGACAATAGTGTTTATGTCGGAATCGGCCATATTTTATGCAAGGGGGAATGATCCATGCTGAGAGTCTACGGACCGCTTATGCCATTGAGATTATTGGAAGAAATCCGGTTCTGGAAAATGCAGGAGAAGGAGCATACGGAAGTTATCCGTGCTCTGGTCGGCAATTTGGAGCCGCAATATGTGAAGCTGCTTGAGGAATGGGAGCCTGTATTCGAAAGAACGGAAATGACGGCCACTCAATGGATAGAGGCGCTGATACGCTCCCCTGGAAGCATCTCTCCTTATGCCCACTCGCAAGTTCAAGCTCTGGTGCAGGAGTCGGTCCGTCAATCCCGTCTCTTCGTCCGGCAGCTTATGCATATGCTGCACCACAGCCAGGCCATTGCCGGGAATCCGACGGCCCAGGTCGTCGTGCGCCATATTATCCGCGAGTCGGAATATTTCCTCGGCGTGCTGGATGCCTTTATGTATGATCGCGGGCAAGAGCCCCCATGGCACGGCAGCTATGGAGCCGGGGCGGTCTGGACCGGCTTCGGTTATCATCCGCAAGCAGGCTCCCCGGCAGCGAGCCCCGGCTCTTCACCCAATTTCAAGGGCCAGGAAGCCGGCGCCTACCGGAAATCGGAAGCGGCCGGCACGAATCCGCCGGAACGGACCGGGACCGATTCGGCACCGCGTTCCCAGGCCTCCGGCGGAGAAGAAGTTGCGAAGGTCCACCTGCACCGGGAGAGCGGCGAGCCGCTAACCGCCGCCGGCGAAGGAAGCTGGTCGCAGATGATTCCGGATCTGAAGCCCGTCCCGATCGGTGGGCATGTGCTACCTCCACTTCCTTATAGCTACGATGCACTGGAGCCCCACATTGACGCCGAGACGATGAGAATTCATCACGACAAGCATCACAAAAGCTATGTAGACGGATTGAATCTGGCGGAGAAAAATATGGCCAGAGCACGGCAAACAGGAGACTTTGCCCTTATCAAGCATTGGGAAAGAGAAGCGGCATTTAACGGGGCCGGCCATTATTTGCATACCATCTTCTGGAACATCATGTCTCCGAAAGGAGGAGGCAAGGCGACCGGACCGATTGCCCAGCAAATTAACAAAGACTTCGGCAGCTTTGCCTCGTTCAAGAAGCATTTTTCGGAAGCCGCCAATAAGGTAGAGGGAGGAGGCTGGGCCATCCTTGTCTGGAGTCCGCGCAGCCATCGTCTCGAAATTCTCCAGGCGGAGAAGCATCAGAACCTGTCCCAGTGGGATGTCGTCCCTCTTCTCGTGCTCGATGTCTGGGAGCATTCCTATTATTTGAAATATAAGAACGAGAGGGCCAAATATATAGATGCCTGGTGGAACGTGGTCAACTGGAACCATGTGAACGAAAGATTTGAGCAAGCCCGCAAGCTGCGTTGGCAGCCTTACTGAGTTTTAGCTCTCTACTGCAATAGCTCCTATGAAATCTGGTGAACAGGCAACTGGAGCTCTCTATCGTGCAGGCCATCGTGCAGCTCATCATGCCAGTCATTGTGCGAGTCATTGTGCGAGTCATTGTGAGGAAAGGGGCCGTTCCCATTTCTAACGAAACATAAAAACGCTATTTCCCCAAAAGAAGCCTGCCCCATTTTCTAACGCAACTACCGGTCGCTATTCACCAAAATAGAAGGTCATAGAGCAGCATTTTGCCATAATAACTATCCTGAGTTTCGTTAAATTTTGAAAAGTGCCGGTTTTTACTTCAATAGCGGTTCTCAAGTTCGTTAAGCGTCAAAAAAGCGAGTGTTAGTGGAATTTGACCACTAACCTCGCTCTTTTTTCGAAGTCATATACAATTTTCCGGTTAAGACTGTTTTTAGTCATGTGGAACCGACTCTATTAGACAGCTCCCCTAGCCGGGCAGAAATCGGATCTAACGCTATCTACAGAATAACAGCATCCTTCGCTGAACCCATCTCTGTGCCATTGTTCCAGAATAGCTCCCGGACTTCCATTGATCAACCGCTTAGTCCTTCAGCTCAGTCCTTCAGCAAGGACATGAACTCAGCCCTCAATGCGGCATCCTTCTGGAATACTCCTCTGATAGCCGAAGTGACGGTCTTGCTCTCCGGCTTCTTCACGCCGCGGGAACACATGCACAGGTGCTGTCCATCCACTACCACCATAACCCCGTGAGGCTCCAGCACTTCCACCATAGTGTCCGCTATATCCGCGGTAATACGTTCCTGCAGCTGCAGTCTTCGCGCTACCGCATCCACCAGTCTGGCCAGCTTGCTTAGGCCGGCTACCTTGCCGCTTGGAATATATCCGATATGGACTTTGCCGAAGAAGGGCGCCATATGGTGCTCGCAGGTGCTGTAGTAGACAATATCCTTGACGATGACCAATTCCTCATGCTTCTCATCGAACGTGACATCCAGAATTTCACGCAGATCCGCATGGTATCCGGCGAAAATCTCCTCATACATTCGGGTCACTCGGGCAGGCGTCTCCAGCAAGCCTTCGCGACGAGGGTCCTCTCCGATCAGACGAAGAATTTCCCGGATGTGGCCCTCTATCTCCTCACGGTGATCAGCCACTTTCTCATTCCTGTATTCCTGAAAAGCCATGTGCATAACCTCCATTTGCCCGACCACTGGATCTCGTACGTTGGACTACTTTCACCGTTCTTGGTCGTTGTCTTGGTTTGCCTCAATAGAATTATAAGGGGTGCATCCCGTACAGCTTATAATTCCATTTTGGCGATGAAACATCCATCAAACTCGGGTCGTAACCCACGAAATATTCGGATAAAGCTATCCTTATTTAAACTTCTGCTTTTTCATCATCTGTTGAACTTTTTGCATCTGTTGTTTGTTCATGTTGTAACCCATCTGCTTTGCCATCTTCTGCAGCATGTCCGGATTGCTCTGCATCTTCTCGATCTGCTTTCTCAAGTAGAAGACACCGGCAAAAAACCCTATGGCGATTCCGGCAATGAGGGTTATAATGGGGATGACATAGTTCATGGTGACACCTCGACCTCTAATTTTCTTTCTAACCTGATTAATGATAGCATGTCCGGGCTCTTGTGACAAACATTAACCGTTCCATCCTTCCAATTCCAGAAGAAATCGCTTAATCGGCAGCCCACCGCCGTATCCGACCAATTCCCCGTTGGCTCCAATGACCCGGTGACAAGGAATAATAATCGACAACGGATTGTTGTGATTGGCCCCTCCTATCGCCCTTACCGCCTTAGGAGATCCGATTGCCTGACCGATCTGCAGGTAGGAGCGGGTTTCCCCGTAAGGAATTTGCCGCAGGGCATTCCATACCCGCAATTGAAAAGCGGTTCCGCGCAAGTCCAACGGAAGCCTGAAAGCCAGCCGCTTTCCTGCAAAATATTCCTCAAGCTGTTTTACCGTTTCCCTTAGTACCAGCTTGTCCGGAAAAATCGTCTCCGCCGAAAGCTTCTCCCGGCACCATTTCTGTAAGGTGCTCTCCACTTCGCTGTAGCGCCCGAATTCCAATCTGCATAATCCCTGTTCGGAGGCGCACAATACCAGCGGCCCGACCGGTGATTCCATCTCATCATAGAATGCCTGCGGCATACTGTACCTCCCCCTTGCCTTCGCATCGGCTCATTTTGCTGATTGCGGCTTGACTGCATGTTTTTCCTCGGCCCCAGGGTCAGCCGGCGCTGCCCATTTATCCAATGCCTTGTCCAGTTCCTCGCGGACCTTATCTTCGGTTTCCTTGTCCAACGCCTTAAGCACGGCATCCTTCGCTTCTTCTCCGGCAATTCTCCCCAACGACCATGCCGCCGTGGCCCGGATTTCCGGCCGGGGATCCTCCAGAAGCAGCTTGGACAGTAACGGGACGGCCGTCCGGTCCCGGAAATGCCCCAGCGCAATAACCGCATTCCTCTGAATCGGCTTCCTGCCTCTCCAGGAGGCGGCGCTTTGCCCGTATTTATCCTTGAATTCCCGGTTGCTCATCGTGAGCAGCGGCTTCAATAGCGGCTTCACCAGCTCGGGGTCGGGCTGCAGCTCCGGCTGATGCGTCCAATTCATTCCTTTATTTTTGGGACAGACGATTTGACAGGTATCGCAGCCGTATAGGCGATTTCCTATTTTCTCCTTGAATTCGTCCTCCACGTAGCCTTTGGTTTGAGTAATGAAGGAAATGCAGCGATTAGAATTCAACTGCCCGGGACCAACCAGCGCCCCCGTCGGGCAGGCATCGATACAGATCGTACAATCCCCGCACTCTTCCGTAATCGGCGTATCCGGGGGCAGAGGAAGATTCGTCACCATCTCGCCCAAATAAACCCAGGATCCCCATTCCGGAGTGATGATCGCGCAATTTTTGCCGCTCCAGCCGATTCCCGCCCGCTCGGATACAGCACGGTCCACCAAGGCTCCCGTATCCACCATGCTGACCATATGGGCTCCGTCTACCCGGCTGCGGATGAACTCCTCCAATCTGGCTAACCGGTCCCTCAGAACATGGTGATAGTCCGTTCCCCAGGCCGAACGCGAAATCATTCCCCGATAAGCCCCGGGCTCCGACCTCGGAGGATTATTCAGCTTGGACGGGTAAGCAATCGCAATCGCGATGATGGAACGAGGTTCGTCAAGACTTCGATCAGGGTATACCCTTTTATCGATATCCGGCTCCTCGAAGCCCGATTCGTAGCCCTTCCTCCGGTGCTCCAGCAAAATATCCTTCAGCTCCAGGAACGGGTCTGCTGTAGTAAAGCCTATTTTGTCGATGCCAAGCTTAGGAGCGGCCTCCACGATTTCCTTCTTGAGCGCAAGCCATTCCTCTCTCCCCGCCGATCCTGTCAGCAGCTTCATTTTGCCTCACCTCTCTATGCTCCGGGGCTGCGAGCCTCCTAGTTTAAGAGACTCAGACTCCTCCAAACTTGTTCAATGGCCAAATAACCCAGACCGCCTTCCCCACCACGGCAGATTGAGCGATAGCGCCGAACGTCCGGCTATCCCGGCTGGCACTGCGCCGGCGGTTATCCCCGAGAACAAACAGATGACCCTCCTTCACCTGATAGGGTCCAAAATCGCCATCTTCAATAGGGGAGCTGACATAATCCTCTTCCATCAACTGATCGTTCACATACAGCTTGCCAGACCGGATTTCGACCCAGTCTCCCGCTTCCGCAATAACGCGCTTAACCAGATAGTCCCTGCTGCCGCCTGTGGGAGCCGGATCCTTGAAGATCACAATATCCCCGTAGTGGGGTGCTGTAAAGCGGTAGATAATTCTATTGACAAACAGCCTCTCCCCATTCGACAGGGTCGGTTCCATGGAATGGCCGTCCACAATAGACTGGGAGAAGACGAACTGATTAACGATTACCACAACCAATAGAGCAACGGAGATAGACTTGATCCAATCCCACAATTCTGCCGCGAAGCTGCCGTGTGATTGTTCTCTCCTCTCCTTAATGGCCGGGTCTTTACACTCATCATCCAAGGCTGGGTTCATAAACCTGTCCTCCGACTTTCTTTCCACTTGGTCTATAAATACGGCAATAATGAAGCTTCCATTCCGTTTCCAAAGGAAAAGTGCCGCCGAAGCCTACAACAACCCTCTGCTTTATTTCTTGATGAGTAAGCCTTGGACGGCAGGTTTGCAAGCGTTAATCCTGTAAACCGCTTTCTCCCTGCGCTGTATGGACGAAACCTCCGTTTGCCGCAATATTATAACTTCATACACCTTATTATTCAGGAAGCGATAAATTTCCCTCTTCTATAGCCCCGGCATTCGCTGCAAGAGTTAACCGGTATCCGGAAATAAGCATCGCTTCTTATTAATCCCTGTTTTGAATATAGCATGATCCAACAGGTATAACCACCCTCGCCCGCTTCCATCATTATGACGCTGCAGCAAGGTCTTCCATACCTGCAAACCGCTTTAAGCAGAAAAAATTTATCGAGCATTCGAGGAAGCGTGAATCATTTAATACACATTTTATCGTCAAATAGAATTCGATGTCGTTCATAGGAATCGGAAGCTATTCTGTACGGCAAAATAAAGAAAGCATATCATCCTGCCATTAAAGGCTATCAGTGATATGCTTAATCGTCCATTTGTCTGCTGATTCGTGTATGTCATTAACCGTTAACGATACGTAGGGGCTTCAGAGGCTTGAGAAAATCGCTCGCACTGTACCCTAAAGATCTGTACAAAGGAAGGACAGGTTCGTTGTGGGCATCGACGGTAACGACAATTTGGCTGACCTTGCGATGGATGAATCTCTGCTTCAGCGAATTGATCAATGCCTTTCCAACCCCTTTACCCCGATGATCGGGATGAACGGCGATCCGGTAATAATAGCCTTTATTATCATCAATCGTCCCAATAATCAGTCCAATGATTTCTTCTTCAATGGCGGCGACCAGCACCAATTGACTGTCCAATGACAACTGTCGGCTGAATGCCTTCTTGGTCTCTTTACAGCATTCCTCGGACAAGACTTCCTGCAAAAGTTGGGTTACCGGATAAAAATCAGATAAATGAAAGGAACGTACGATCATGTCTGTCTCCCCCGCAGCATTGGATTAAGTGATTCTATAACATCGGGACTAAACTAAGAGCTTGTTATATTATTTTACTACAAAAATCGTCAAAATCCTTCAAATTGTTAAAAAAAATTAATAAAAATTTCAGATTTCTCTTGAAAACGCTTCATTTCAAGCGCTTTCATCGATTTAATATCGTTTATTTTATTTGTACGACCATTCATCTTTTTTAAGAATAAAAAAAGGTAATTTTGTTCAACCTAATTAAAGCCGATTCGCAGTATGAACCATTGTAAAGTATTTATGTAATAGGATATGTAGCCTCTGTTTATTCAGTCAAATAATAAAATATAGTACACAAAAATGCTTCTTCAGGCAATGCCCGAATTTTTTTCATTTTGCATTTTTCACCTATTATATCTGTATGATAGTTCCAGGGCTGATTAAAACCGCTTCTACTTTAGATACATAAATGTTGATTTATTATCTTAAATATTGGATAATAAATAAAGAAACGAATTACATAATATTAGGAGGTTATATCATGGCACATCAATTACCAGCACTACCTTACCCTAACAATGCTCTGGAACCCCATATCGACGAGCAAACCATGATGATTCACCATGACCGCCACCACAATACCTACGTGACGAATTTGAATGCGGCATTGGAAAGCGCTCCTGAATTACAAAACAAAAGTGTGGAAGAATTAATTTCCGATTTGAACAGCGTGCCGGAATCAATCCGCACAGCGGTCCGCAATAACGGAGGAGGACATGCTAACCACTCCTTGTTCTGGGTAACGATCGGCCCTAACGGCGGAGGACAGCCTACCGGCGCTCTGGCCGATGCCATCAACAATGAACTCGGCGGCTTCGACAAGTTCAAGGAAGATTTCGCTAAAGCTGCTGCAACCCGTTTCGGCAGCGGTTGGGCTTGGCTGTCCGTCGACAAGGACGGCAAGCTTGAAGTAAGCAGCACTCCGAACCAGGACAGCCCGCTGATGGAAGGTAAAACCCCAATCCTCGGACTGGACGTATGGGAGCACGCTTATTATTTGAAATATCAAAACAAACGTCCGGATTACATCGCTGCATTCTGGAACGTTGTCAATTGGGACGAAGTAGGCAAGCGCTACGAAGCTGCCAAGAAGTAAGGAACCAAGATTTATTGAATTGAAATTGCAAGCAGGCCCGGCATTATGACGAGCCTGCTTTTATTTATGGTTTTACCGGAAGATCAAGAGCCGTGCCCTTTAAACGTCGTCCTTTCAGTCTCGTCATTTCTGGAACCTATTTCTATTGGATGGTTTTTAAGTCGGTAAGGAATAGTATTGATCGCGTGATTTTAGGACGACAGCTATTTGTAAAACAAATTTTATGCAAACAAGAGAAAAATGGAGATTTCGCGAGTATCTGTTTTCTGAAAATGTGGACAACCCATGACACTTCGAACATTGGCAAAAGACGAACATTTGTTTTTCTCCGTTTGACACTTTAAACGCGCAATTGCTACCCTAGTCATAATTTCCATTTATATGGAACGGAGTGATCGTTCAATTGCTGAAGTTTCCGGATTGGTTTATTTTTTTCGTTAAACAATTGACTCGTTCCAAGGGGGCCATCCTGTTTATCTCCCTACTTACCGCAATAGCTGTAGTATGCGGGACAGCCGCTCCTCTCCTCATTGGTCGACTAATGGACGGGGTCATGCTGCGCGGCGCCGAGGGAATGGTCAGAATCTCCCTTCTGTTATTGGGAGCCTTACTGCTGGCGGAGCTATGCGTCGCCCTTCGGGCCTATATATCCGCCAAGACGATGACCCGGCTTTCCTATGAGTTAACGGAAGAAACATTGGCTTCCGTACTTCACACTTCTGCCGATTTCTCCACGAAAACCTCTAGGGGTGAACTCCTTCAGCGATGTACCCAGGATACCAGGGTGATCCAGCAGTTTGGGTTGGCTACTCTTCCCGGCTTTGCACAAGAGCTTTTGCTGGCCTGTGCCGCGATAGCCGTCATCGCCCAATGGAATTGGACCCTTGCGATTGTCCTTCTGGCATCATACTTCATTCTGTTTATTCCAGTCCATATCTACGGCCGCAAAAGGGGCAACGCCAGACAAAAACTGGTCGCCCAAGACGCAAAGCTCCGCCAGAGCCTGCTGGAAAGACTGGATACGGTCAAGCAAATCAAATTATATGGAACCGAACGAAGGGAATATGAGGATTTCGCAACGGATCAGGGCAAATGGGCAGACCTCAAGTTTCAGGAGAATATTGAGGACAGCCTTTACAGAACCTTTCCCCGCATCCCTGATTCGTTGGCTCCGGCATTGGTTTTTTTGTTTGCGGGATGGCAGATGTTTAAGGGGGAAGCTTCCGTGGGGCAGTTAGTAACTATTCTCGCTTATATTCCGGCAATCAATGCTCCGGCACGCTCGTTTTTCGGACTGTATGTCAGTTTTGCCGATATTAAGGTGCGGATTCACGGAATAATAGAGTATTTGTGTCTGCCCGTCGAGTCAGGCAAGCAACCCGGTTTACGCCAGCTACCGGATTATCGGCAGCAGCCCATTTCATTTCATGATGTCCATGTTGCAGGGCCGCGAGGCGATTTGCTGCGCAATCTCAGCTTCACGATCCTGCCCGGCGAGCATGTCGCAATTGTCGGACCGAGCGGAGCCGGCAAAAGCACGCTGCTCCAGCTGCTGCTACGGCTGCGAGAACCATCGGCAGGCGAAATTAGGATTGGCGGTATCTCCATTCGCGAGCTGGACGCGACCCATCTCCGAAGCCGCATCGGATATATCATGCAGGAAGGCATATGGTTCCGGGATAGCTTATTCCGCAACTTAACCTATCTCGGTGATGCCGATCGGGGGACGTTGGATAAGTGGATGAAAGCATTCGGAGCGGAGGATATCGTGTCCAAACTGCCTTCCGGCTACGATTCCGAGATCGATTTCAACGGCAATCGCCTTTCCGGCGGACAACGACAGCTTATCAATCTGGTACGCACGATGGTGAAGGAACCCGACATACTGCTGCTCGATGAGGCGACCTCCGCTCTGGATCAAACTAGTGAAGCCACCGTGTATCAAGCTTTGGAAGCCTGTGCAGGCAGCCTAACCCGGATTAATATCACCCATCGCTTGAGAGGAGCCGCCTTAGCTGATCGGATTCTCGTGCTGGACAAGGGAGAACTGGTAGAGGTAGGTACCCATGAACAGCTCCTACGTCAACAGGGGCCGTATGCCAGAATGTGGCGACAAGAACAACATGAGCAGGCTGCGGATGCTCCACCGAGAGGAGGCGTTTCGGATGAACGAATCCCAGCCCTCACCCGATAGATGGCCGGCCGTTTCAGCTTATGCCAAGAAGAATCTTTTGCCCCACTGGCCAAACTTATTTCTGATTTTAATGAAAAATGTAATTGGCAGCCTGCTATACATGGTACCCCCCTTCCTGTCCAAATACATACTGGAAACCGTGTTTCCAGAGCAGAATTGGAATCTGCTCATCACCGTCACAATATGCATGGTAGCCGCACCGATTATAGGGAGCATGATGATTATACTGGAGGATGTGTGGGGACGATTCATGATTCGGCTGGCCGGCCGGGGAAGGGCGGATTTGTATAACGGGATTCAGCACCGCCCCCTCGGCTGGCTGCATAATAACAGGACAGGCGATTTGCTTACACGTATTCTGGACGACACACATTCCATTACGGATTTGGTTAACGGACATCTCGGGTTTATGCTTTTTCACATAGTGACCATAACGGCGGGTTCGGCAGTTTTGCTTGTGCTGGAGCCTACATTGGCTTCTATCGTTCTCATATTATGGGCGGGACAGGCAGCCCTCGTGAAGCTTCTGGGCCGCCACGTCAAACAGAAAGCCGCTGAAACAGCTCGTCATAAATCTTTAGTCTCGGAATCAGTACGGGAAATCATCTCCGGGGCTGCCTTCATCAAGGCAGCAGGAAAAGAGTCCAAAGCTATCGGACATTTGCGGGACTGCTTGCGTCAGGAGTGGAATCATACCCGGCGCGAGGTATTGGCGGATCATAAAGTTCGCTTGCTCCATGCTTCCTTGAACGCAAGCTTCCTCGTTTTCATGTACACGGCCGGCGGCTGGCTCGTACTTCAGAATAAAATGACCATTGGTTCTCTTGTGGCCTTCGTCGCCGTTTACAATTGGCTCAGACCGTTCGGAATCTCACTGATTGACATGGTTATAGGCACCATGAAGGTAATCCCCTCGATGGAACGGGTAACCGATATTGCGTTTCCTGTACGTAAGACGAACGCGGGCAGCATACCCCAAGGGCCAATCACACTGGAGACCAGGAGTCTGTCATTTCGCTACGACAGCCGACCTATACTGGACGATGTCAGCTTTCAAGTTCCTTCCGGCGCCATCGTGTCTATAGTAGGCTATCGAGGTTCCGGCAAATCAACTCTTGTCGATCTGCTCCTCGGACTATACGAGCCGGTATCCGGATGCGTTTGCCTAAATGGAATTCCTTTGCCGCAACTCGATCCTGCTTGGCTTCGAAGTCAGGTGCTTTGCGTATCTCAGGATGTAAGGCTAAGGAGCGGAACCATTCTGGACAATATCGTATTCGGCCGGGAAAACATCGGAATGGAGGAGGTTTGGGAAGCCGTTCGCCTCGCCCAGCTGGATGATTGGATTTCCCGTCTTCCCGATGGCTTGTTTACTCGGGTGGGCGAACAAGCGCTGCAAATATCCGGCGGAGAACGACAGAGAATTAGTATTGCGCGTGCACTGCTGCGCAAACCGGCCATTCTTATCTTCGATGAGGCTACTTCTGCTCTAGATCAAGGGACAGAACGAAGACTACTGAAGCAGATGATTAATGAGCTAAAGGGGGTAACGCTTCTCTTTATTACCCATCGCCTAGATGTTACTCAGCAATCCGACGAAGTCCTGGTGCTGCATGAAGGCCGTCTCGTCGACAGGGGTAGCCCCGAGGAGCTAAGGTCGCGTCCGGGTATTTATCAGGAGCTATGGGTGGAGCAACAAACACCTCTTACGGAGAAAAACTTCTGACGAAGCAGTTCAATAGAGGATCGAAACTGTGTGCCCTTCTGTACGATTATTCATACAAAAGCTGGACTTCACGGCGCACCCATGTCTAATTGTTCGATTTTACGTACAAACCGTTCTCTTTCACATCAGATCATCGCGCATTTATATCTCTTTTACTATGGGGCGGATACGGGCGAGATAGATACTTTTTTTCAAAAAGCCTGACTTTTAACACTATTTCGCCTCACAATCCGCTGTTTCAACCCGGAAATCTATTTGATCTGCAAAGGACTGACAATGATTTTTGTCTTTAATACGCTTTTGGGACGCGACGTAATGTCAGTAGATACGCTAGAGCATCAAGACACAGCTTAAGTTTGTTCTATTCCGACTTCAGCCAGAATGCGCAGGAACACATTCGGGAAGGCGTAGCGCTCCATCTCGCCGGCATCGAGCCAGCGATAATGGGGCGGCAGCCCGGCAGCCTCGAACCGGGGATCGAGACGGCACCGGTACACGGCCAGCTCCCAACGGATATGGCTGAAGATATGCTCCGCATCCATCAGCCACCGTTCCGGGAGCACCGTGACCCCGTCCGTCTCCGCCAGCCCGGCGCCGAGCGCCTCCATCTCCGCCCCCTGCTGCGCTGCCGCCGCCTTTCCTGCAGGCCGCTCGATCTCTATGTGGGGAAGCTCCCACATATTGGCGAGCAGGCCCTGGCGGGGCCGGCGGCGGATGAGCAGCTTTCCGGCGTGAGGGCCGCTGCCTTCGATCAGGGCAACGGCCCTCGCCTCGATGCGCGGCGGCTTCGCCTTCGTCTTGACCGGCAGCTCCTCCGCTCTCCCCTCCAGCCTGCCCCTGCACCGTTCCATAACCGGGCAGGTGAGGCAGTGAGGGGACCGCGGCGTGCATACGGTCGCGCCCAGCTCCATCAGCGCCTGATTGAAGCTGCCGGCCTCCCCTTCCGGGATCAGCTCCCGGGCCAGCTTCTCCATCTTCACGCGCGTAGGCCCTTTGGCAATGTCGTCCTCGATGAGGAAGAAGCGGGACAGCACCCTCATGACATTGCCATCCACCGCCGGCTCCGGCACATTATAGGCGATGCTGAGCACCGCCCCCGCCGTATACGGCCCTACTCCCTTCAGCGAGGAGAAGTCCTCCTTCCGGTCGGGAACCGTCCCTCCGTAGCGCTCGTGCACCTCTCTTACGGCGGACTGCAAATTTCTCGCCCGCGAATAATAGCCGAGGCCTTCCCAGGCCTTCAGCACTTCCTCCTCCGGTGCGTGGGCCAGAGCCTCTACATCCGGGAACTTCTCCAGAAACCGGAAATAATACGGAATGACCGTATCCACCCGGGTCTGCTGCAGCATAACCTCGGATACCCAAATATGATAAGGGTCCGACGTTCTTCTCCAGGGCAAATCGCGCTTATTCCGGTCGTACCATTCCAGCAGACCGGCGGCAAAATAACGTCTGGTCTCTAACTCTTGCATTGTATTATCGTGCATTACGTCTCCTCTTTCCGCCAAAACCCGGTATAATAGTAGTAGATTATTTCTAATGTTCGAATTCCGTAGATACCCGGCGAGAACTTACTTCTGTCGGAGCAGTTGTAATCCGTTCCACACCATCTGCAAATGCGGCTCTCTACGAAATGCCTGCAAATTAAGACGATGGGATGTGCTAGACATGCTGACACCGGGCGAATTGGCCTCAGCTTTAAACAAGCTCGTATTCTCACCGCAATTGATTGGACATAACAAAACGGATGCGGATTGGCACCATAAACCCGGGCGAATCCGTCACCCTTCCATGTGGCTTATCGTTAAAGGCAAAGGGGTCTTCACTATTAACGGCACTCACTATCCGGCCGAGCCGGGGAAGCTGTTCTTCTTCAACCCCGATATGACCGTTGAGCGCAGGACAGACCCGCTCGATCCGTTGGAATATTACTTTATCCGCTATCATTACGCCGAATGCTTCCAGGATAAGGATGTCTGGAGCTTCAATACGGAGCAGGACCGTCCTTTTCCCCTGCAGGGCATGTATACGTTGAACAATCCCCCGCAGATGATCTATCTGCTGGAGCAGCTTGTCGTGCTCTGGAAAAGAAGGGGCCCGATTACCGCGATGCGCCGCAAAATCATGCTGCAGGAGCTTATGCTTAACATTATACTGGATTTTCGCTCCCAGAAAATCACGGGCAACACGACGGCTGCGATTGACAAAACGCAGGATTACATGAGCCGGCATTACCAGGAACCGTTCTCGCTGGAGCAGCTTGCCCAGATGGCCGGCCTCAGCGTCAGCCATTACTCCCGGCTGTTTAAGAAATATACGGGTTACAGCCCCATTGACTACTTGACCCATATTCGGGTGGACCGCGCCAAGGAATTGCTGGTCCTGTCGGATTACCGGCTGAAATCGATAGCGAACAGCGTCGGTTATTCGGACGAGTTTTATTTTAGCCGAATTTTCAAGAAAATTGAAGGCATCTCCCCCCGGGACTATGCCAAGAAGCACCGCAATGGCGGCGGTAAAAAAAGCTCTTAACGAGGTTTTTTCGGAGATGAACAACCCGGTTCTAGAGGTAGCTTTTTATGCCAATAAGAATCTTTTTTTACACCGCCTTAACGCTGTAAAATTCTTATGTGGTAAAAAAAGCTCTTAACGAGGTTTTTTCGGAGATGAATAACCCGGTTCTAGAGGTTGTCCCAGCGGATGGTTAAGCATCGATGAAACGGTAACGGACATGAGAGACCCTATTTCGTCAATTTAGGCCGTTTTTTTAGACTAACGGAAATAGGCGCGCTTATTGCACAGAATTCTTCTACTTTCGCGAGTATTTCTTGAAAATAAGGTCATCTGGGTCCGTTAAAGGGTAGCGTCAAGAAGTTTGTGTAAGCTGGTAGGGTTATCCATCGGGACGATGGATAAGAAATATT
>NZ_JBHTIU010000061.1:0-66666 GCF_042677205.1 Paenibacillus residui | reverse complement strand
TAATTATAGCGTACAACCCTATTTTCATCATCTGATGGTGCCGCGGTCAGCAGCATGGGGGTCTACCTTGAAAATCCGTCTATTTTACCGTCTGCAGGCATCGTTGCAAGCGGGCGGCACGTCTAACTGTATTTTGTACAGGTAGATTCAAGCGAATGGGCGAAAATGATCAAACTAACTGGATAAACTACAGTTAAAATGGGCAACTTTGAGCGAAACGGCTGTTTTGGCGCAAACTAGCTGTAGGTTTTCCAGTTAGTTTCCATATTTCTTCCGAATATAGAAATCTAACTGTATGAAATCCATTTAGTTTTCAAATTTCACACTATTGAAGGTAGCGCCAAGAAGTTTGTGTAAGTTGATAGCGTTATCCACCGAATGCGATGGATTTCTATTATTGCAGCAATCTAGTCATATTGGGACTGATTGCATACAGGCTCGGATTTACTTTGTTCCGCGAACGAGAATCAAAACACCGCCGCCCCTGCTTCTACGGTCAGGCTTCTCGCTTCTTCTCCGGAATAATCAGGTTCAGGACAACCGTTGCCAGCGCTCCGACAGCGATTCCCGAGGACAGGACATAATTGGCGAAATCCGGCAGGCCCTGCAGAACCTCCTTGGGGAGAACGGTAACGGCGACGGTCAGCAGGATGGGAACACCGATAATCAGCATATTCCGCTCGTTGATCGATATGTGCTGAATGACCTTCATTCCGTTCGTCAGCACGGCGATCGCGACGATGCCGAAGATGCCGTTAATGACCGGCTCCGGCACACAGGTGATAAGCGCCGACAGCTTCGGCAGCAGGCCTAAGCATACGAGCAGGACTCCGCCTGCCATAATAGCCATCCGGCTGGCGACCCCGGTCACCGCAATCAGGCCCGCATTGGAGGAATAGCCGGTCATCGGAGTGCTGCCGACCAAGGCTCCGACGAAGCAGCCGAGTCCTTCCCCGCCCGCGGCGCGGTTCAGCCGTTCCTCCGTCAGCTCCTTGCCGGTAACCGACGAGACGACGAACCAGGTTCCGGTCGTTTCTATCAGAATAATGAGATAAACAAAAACCATGGTCAGCATGGCGCTCCAGTCAAAAACCGGGGTACCGAACGGAAACAGCTTCGGCAGGGAGAACCAGTTCGCCGCCAGGACCGGGCTAAAATCGACCTTGCCGAAGAACGAAGCGGTAATGGTGCCGACGATAATCGCAACGATAACGGAGACCAGACGGAAGAAGGTGCCTGTCCCGCTCATCTTGCGCCCCAGCAATATACATACGCCCAACGCCCCGGCGGATACGGCGGCAATCAGAACATTGTCCCCGATGCTGCCGGGAGACCCATAAATATTGTTAGCAGCTATGGGCATCAGCGAAATCCCGACGACAACGATCACCGTGCCGCCGACGATTGGCGGAATGATTTTGCGCACCGCTTTGGCAAACAGCTTGAGCGGGTAACCGAGCACGGCAATAAGCAGCGCCCCGGGAATCAGACTCCCCGTCACGGCTCCGAGTCCCAGCTTGCTCCCGATAGCCCCAATCGCTCCGATGGGGACATACGATGGGCCCTGGACTACCGGCAGCTTGATGCCGAAGCCCACCTGAATCAATGTGGCAATCCCCGTCGCAAAGAAGCACATTTGGATAAAAAAGGAAGTATTGACCGAATCGAAGGACAATAGCCCCGCAATAATGATCGGGGCTATATACAAGTCCATGGCCAATACATGCTGCAGGCCCAGCAACAAGGCCTTGCCGTAACCGATTTTTTCGTCGACGCCTACAATCAGATGAATACTATCGTCCTGCTTCCCCTGTTTCACGTGTTAGTCCCCCATCACTATATTTTCCCGAATGATTATGTCCATATTATAGTTGAATGTTGCTGAATTGCAAATAAAAACTTACATTTTACTCAAAGCATATTTCAAATGTTCGCCTTTTCGTTGACTTTCCGTATATACACGCCTATAATGGTACGCAAGAGAATTCAATCGATTTTTTACAGAGAAAGGATGTCTATCCGCATGTTGGTTCAGGACCCCGTATTGCACCGGGAATGGATCGCCGTCTGCCGTTCTTCCGATGTTCAGGACAAGCCTGTACAGGTTACATTAATGGGCGAGCGTATCGTCGTATTCCGTACGGAAACCGGCATTCACGCTTTCAAAGATCTGTGTATCCACCGCGGAGCCGCATTATCGCTTGGATGTGTGCGCAACGGCAACCTCGTCTGCCCCTATCACGCTTGGGAATATGACCCCTCGGGCGCCTGCGTCAAAATTCCGCAATTGCCGGAGACGCAAGCCATTCCGACCAAAGCGAAGGCCATCGCCTACGGCTGCCGAGAGCGCTATGGTTTCGTCTGGGTGAATCTCGGCGGAGAAGACGCCGGGATGTTTTCGCTTCCGGAATTCGATGATCCGGCATTCCGCAATGTGATTTGGGGACCGCAGGAAGTGAACGCCAAACCGCCGCGGGTGATTGAGAATTTCCTGGATGTGGGCCATCTGGCTGTTGTTCACGAAGGCTATCTCGGTGTCGAGACTCATAGAGAAATCGGCGATTATCGCGTTCACAAGACAGAGGACGGCTGCATCCGTTCGGACGAAATCGCCATCTTCCAGCCCGATCCCGACGGAACCGGGCAGGCGAAGCACGTCTACTATACCTATGAAGTACTGCGGCCTTTATCGGTCAAATTCACCAAGCGGGATGAAGAGAACGGCAACCTGATGTCGATCCTGCTGACGGTGCTGCCGCTCACGGAGACGAAGTCTGTCGCGTTCGGCGTAATGTCCTTCAACTATGAAACGGATTTAACCGATGAAGAGATGGTTAAGTTTCAGGATATGATTTTTGCACAGGACAAGCCGATCGTGGAAAATCAGAAGCCCGAGGACCTTCCGCTCGATCTTCAGATAGAACTGTCGCTCAAGAGCGACCGGATGAGCATCGCGTATAGGCAGTACTTAACCGAACTCGGTGTCACCCATGGAACTGCGTAGATAAATACCAAGAGTGCTGTTTCATAAGTCGATTATCATTTTTCACGCCCCACCTGGAATTAAATATGACTGCGCAAGGATAAACGGCTATCGCCGTCCTTGGGACAGGCGCGTTTACCGATGAAATATAAGAATAGGTATAAGGTGAACTTAAACTTTCTAATGTGGTAAGAACAGGTATAGATGATAACTTATACTTATATTTTAAAAAAGGACCCCTTTCCCGCTCCATAGTGGGATTTGAGGTCCTTTTTTTATTTTAGGGACGTACCCGTTTTATGCGAACAATATGGGGACAGCCCCTCGTTTATTTTTCCAGGCGTCCTCTTCCTTCCGTTCATCCTCCTTCACCTCCATTCCTAGAAAGACAAAAATACTTCGAACCCCACTTGCACCAAAATTAATTCTCTTATATACTGTATATTGTGTATATTCTGTGTATGTGTGACATTAACAGTTTATCCAGAAAGGGCTGTTCCATGAAAATAATCATTAGCAATGTGTCGGATCAACCTTTGTATCTACAGATCAAAGAACAAATCAAAGCCGCTATTTTACGGGGAGAATTGCAGGCGGGAGAGCCGCTTCCTTCCATCCGGGCATTAGCTACAGACTTGAATGTCAGTGTTCTGACGACCAGAAGAGTCTTTGAAGAGCTGGAAGCGGAAGGCTTTATTATCACCAAAGCAGGGAAAGGCTCGTTCGTAGCCCCGGACAACCTGGAGCTCTTGCTGGAATCCAAGCGGCTAATGGTGGAAGCCAAGCTGATAGAGGCGTGGGAGATCGCCCGGAATCTCGGGATTTCCAGGGAAGAGCTGTATTCAATGATGGATTTAATATTCGAGGAGGATGACCAATGAATCCGATTCTGGAGGTTAAGGGACTGGCCAAGGAATACCCTTCCTTTAGCTTGAACCATATCGATTTTTCATTGCAGGAAGGCTGTATTACCGGTTTTATAGGGGCCAACGGTTCCGGCAAAACAACGACGATCAAAGCCATACTGGGACTCACCTTGAAAGATGCCGGCAGCATTACTTTTCTGGGCCGGGAGCTGACGGAGAAGGAACGCGAACTGAAGAACCGGATTGGGATCGTGCTGGACGAGGGATATTTTTATGATGAGATGACGATTGGTGAAATGAAAAGCGTGATCGCTCCTGCATACTCCAACTGGGATGAATCCGCCTTTAGAAGCTATCTGGATCATTTCAGCCTGCAGCGGAATCAGAAAATCTCCACACTGTCCAAAGGAATGCGGATGAAATACGCCATCTCTCTGGCCCTTTCCCACCATCCCGATTTGTTAATCATGGATGAGCCGACGAGCGGTCTGGATCCGTTGATACGGAGTGAACTGGCGGATATCCTGCTGGACTTTATGGGCAAGAAAGGAAAGAGCGTATTTTTCTCCACCCATATCACCTCCGATCTGGAGAAGGTTGCCGATGTCCTTATTTTGATTGACAAAGGAAATATCGTTTTTCAAGAAGAGAAAGATGTCTTATTGGACACACATAGCTTGATTAAAGGGGACCGGAAACTGCTTAACGAGCATACGAGACCGTTGTTTCTATCCCTGCGGGAAACGAATTATGGATTTACGGGGATTACCAGGGAAAAAGCGGCGATACGCGAACAAATGAAAGATGTGCTTGTGGAAAGACCAAGTATCGAGCAGATCATGCTGGCGTACATTGGAGGGAGTCATTATGCTTTTTAGTCTTGTGAAGAAGGATTTGCTGCTTGTCAAAAAATACTTGTTGTTCATGGTCGTGTTCTCCATTATTGCTCCCATGTTCATCACGGTTAAGATCAGCTTCCCCGGTGGAGGCCTTCTGGGCTTTTTCATTACCGTTCTTTTCACAGAATATATTTTGCTCAATACCCTTTCGAGCCTGGAGGACAAATACAAAGGGGCCGTGCTTCTTAGTGCAACCCCCTATACAAGGAAAACACTGATCCACGCCAGATATTTATTTTCCTTAATTATTTTTGTCGGTGTCTATGCCATATATACGGTGACCTCTTTCGTCTCCCCGGTTCCTCTGGAGCAGCTGAATCTGTTTACAGCCGGGCTGTCGTTCTTGTTCATCACGGCCTATTTCGGCGTACTGCTTCCGGTTCAATATAAGTACGGGTATGAAAAGACGAAATTTATCTCTTCCCTGTTTGTTATTTTAACGCCTTTTGTCGGCCCTTTCGTAATTAAATGGCTGCAGACCAATTCTGTCAATCTTGATGTCTTACCGGCTTTGCCCCAGCCGGCCGGCCATGCACTTCCTGTCTTAATGGCCATTCTATTAGGTTTGATCTCGATGACCACATCGGTTAAAATCTATTCGCAAAAAAATCTATAACTCCGCATAATCTTAAGCAAGAAAAAAAGAACATTTCCGGTCGAGCCGAAGATGTTCTTCTTTATTACTCTCTATCCGTAATTATTGAATAAACTCCACGTTATAGCCTCTCTCCTTCAATAGGTCGACGATCATTCCCTTCATGACAAAATGGCCTGCGCCCACCACAACGAAGTGTGTATGTTCCCCTTCTTGTTCAAGCAATTCAGCCAGCTTCTTCGCCATGTTCTTGTCCCGTTCTCCGAACAGACGCTGAGCGGGTTCACTCTTGACGTATTCCTCGGAATCCATAAAAGACTTGGTGAAGCTGTCCAAATCCCCTTGTGCCCAATACTGCTGCCACAGGCGGAACTGTTCGGCGCTATTGTCGTCTTCGGACGGGTTCAGGATGGCATCCATTACCTCATTCAATTCTTTCTCCTGCACTTCCGGAGCTACGTTGTTGAACAGATCTCCTTGCAGCTTATGGCCTTCCAGCTCATGAATCGGCTTCCCGGTCAGAAGCGCATTCTGCAGGAAGTATAGGTCTACACCCAGAGCCTGGCCCAAAGCCAGATCTTCAACGGAATTGGACAGATGGAGCATCGATATGTTGTTCGCAGCGACCCATGGCTTGAAGGTGTCGAATATATCGGCGGGGAGCCCCAGCATTTCAATAACCTCTTGCAGCTTCTCATAGGTTTCCTGAGAGACATGATCCTTCAAGGTCGTTCCATCGTTGTATACCATTAATTGATTGAAATAGTTCAGCGGTTCCGGATCATCGTTCATCATATTCACTTCCACCCATAGATCGTCGGAGGCAGCGAAGGCGTCTCTGATTTCTTTATCCATCGGGTACATTTCAGGGGAGCCCAGATGAATTGATCCCAGTAAATAAAGAGTATTATCCCCGTGAGTCACCTTCCAGAATAGTCCTTGGGCTCCGCCTTGAGCGGTGTCATATGTATATTGAACAAGCCGGCTGGCCAATACGGTGGCCTGTTCGACCGTACAGAGCTGTTCCAGCTCCAGACCGCGATCGGTTCCTTCGATGATGCCTTTCTGCTGTAAGTATTCTATCGGGTCGGATTTATCGATCTCGAACGCCTCGGGCAGCTCATATTGAGCCAACAAAGCGTACAAGGACAGAACAACCGTTTCTCTGGTAATTCCGGCCTCGGTCGAGGAAGGAAGCTCGAGATCCCCTTTCTTGGTTAGTCCCAGCTTATCCAGCTTTGCGGCTGTATCATTGAGCAAGGACTGCAATTTATCAGCGGAAATCGCCTGCCGGAAGGTTCCGTCAAAGTACCAGCCCAGCGGGAAAATCCCGTATTTCTCCCCTTCGTTAAGGGTGGTTACGGACCATGGGCTGATGTCCGGAACGGCCGGTTCATCGTTGGCATGCGCGGATAAGGCACTCCCCAGAATAATGGACGATCCAAGCAAACTGCTGGTCAAGACACGGCCCAGCTTACCCCACAACTTTCCTTTCACATAAACTCTCCTCTCAAAAAAATAATAGACAGCAGCAATAATAATTGCCTCTATCTATTATATCCCACGAAAATGGCGATCACAAATTTTTAGATAGATTTACAATATTATACAGAATCTGTCTTAATGTTGGATCAGCATCCGGTTTATTTTAACTCCTTATCCTAATAGGTTCACTGCTGAAAAATATCTTTATTCCCTTTGGAACGGTTCATTCTCGAAAAATCAACTTTGGAAAAGGCGATGGTGGACAGCAATAAAAATAACAGCCCGAAGGATAGAACCAAGAGGATACTGATTTGAGGCGTAATGACAAAGTGGTTTATCTTGAATGCAAGCTGTTCAGCGATTAGCTCATCTGCGGGCAAGGACATTTTCTCCAAGCTCAATGCTCTGAAGAAAGCCGCAGCGTAGGTCATCGGGTTCAATAGAGCGATGAACTGCAAGCCATCCGGAAGCAGGCTGAGCGGGACATAAACGCCGCATAAGAAAGTAATCGGAGTCGTTATGGCGACCGAAACAATCTGGAAGGTCTGGGAATTTCTAACCGATGTGGCGATGAATAGGCCGAAGGCCGAAAATACCAGTCCCACAAAAATCATAAATCCGATAACCGCCAGCGGCGTAGCGGCAGAGGAATACTTTATACCGATCAGATAGCCTACCGCCAGAATCAATATTCCTTGCAGGGTGGCGATCGTTGTGGAGGACAAGATCTGGCCCAGAGCGATCTGTATTCTCTTGACCGGGCTGACCAGCACTTCTTTCATATACCCGGAGACGATATCCTCAATCGTGGAAGTGGCTATATTCAGGGACGTCTGAAAGACGACGATAATCACAATGCCGGCCAGCACATAATTGACCGGATTGCTGACATGGGTGCTTTGAAAAATGGTACTTAACAAGTACAAATAAAAGAACGGCATAATCAAAATTAAGATCATCTGCACCCGGTTTCTGACAAACAGCTTTACATTTCTTAACCATAAGGCCCCGATAATGCGCATCCCAGCCTACCCCCTTATGTCCTTTCCTGTAATCTCGAGAAACACATCGTTCAAGGTCCCCTTCTTGATTTCCAGCTCTTGAATGGCTGGCCTGTGCTCGCTGATGACCTCCATCAATGAAGGCAGATTGCTCCACTCTACCGAATGATAACCGCCGTTTCTAGTGAAGCTTATATTAAATTTGGTCAGAAGTGCTTCCAACCCCGGCACATCCGTGCTCGTGATGTCCGCTTTGTTCTTGGTGTAGCGCTGCTTTAACGCGCTCGGTGTATCGAAGGCGATAATTTTGCCATGATCCATAACCGCCACTTTATCGCTGATTTCAGCTTCATCCATATAATGGGTCGTTAAGAAAATGGTCAGGTCTCTCTCCTTCTGCAGCTTGATGATATACTCCCAAATATTCGATCTTGTCTGAGGGTCCAGACCGGTCGTAGGCTCATCGAGGAACAGCACTTTAGGCAGGTGCAGAAGGCTGCGGGCGATTTCCACCCGTCTCTTCATCCCTCCAGACAGGGTGCTGACCATCGCTTTCTTCAATTCGACGAGGTCAACAATTTCCAGGGCGAAGTCGATCCGCTCATTCATGACCGATTTGGGCAAGCCGTAGAAATAACAATGCATCTTCAGATTTTCTTCCACCGTCATTTTGCTGTCGAGGGTAGAGTCTTGAAAGACAACACCGATGACACTTCGCACTTCGTCTCTGTCCCGGCTGACATCTTTGCCGTCGATCAGCAACGTTCCCGAGGTTTTATCGATAATCGTACACAAAGTGTTGATGGTGGTGCTTTTGCCTGCTCCGTTCGGTCCCAGGAAGGCAAAGATGCTCCCGCTTTCCACCTCGAACGAAACCTGGTCCACCGCTGTAAAATCCCCATATTTCTTCACAAAATCTTTGACCACAATAATAGGGTTCACGGCCATCACCTGTTTTTATTTTTAAAAAAATGCAGCACGCTGTACACCTTATCCAAGGCATTGCTTACACCTTGAGAATGGGCCAGTTCTTCGCTCAGCACTTCCTCCAAAGCATCCAGGACCTTGTGGCACTCCATGAGGCCTACGCCTGATTTCTCCGATACTTTGGCAGCCACTTCGGTTTTATTCATGGGAATCCGCTCCTTTATCGCGTATATTTTTCGGACCTTGCCCGATCATTTCAAGAACATAGCTAAAGCTGCCTCTCTCTGCCCCCAGAGTCTTTTCCATTACATAGGTAAAGGCTAACGCTTTCTGCATCCATTCCTCGGGCGACCAATCGAAAATTCCTTCGTCAAATAAAAATTGGGAAGACACAAGCAGAAATTCTACCGTTTCCTTCGGATAAGGAGTCCGGAAGGCGCCTTCCGCTATTCCTTGTTCAATCACCTCCGTCAACACAGGGGTTAGCTGGAGGATCGTCTCCACCAAGCTTTTCTGATGCATTTCCGCATTGTTGACTTCATGCAGCTGCTCGATCATTTGTTCCTTGCGGCCGGCGTCAGGCTTCTGGGCCATCAGGATCTGAAAGATTTTCTCATGGGCCTGCAAATCAGGATTTGCGGCAATCTGCTTGGCTGCCTGCACCCCCAGGTCTATGAATCGCATAACAATGGCGTCCATCACTTCTTCCTTGGATTGAAAATAGTAATAGAACGTCCCTTTGGCGATCCCGACCTTGTTCAGAATGTCATTAACGGTCGTGTTGGAGTATCCTTGGGTCGTAAACAGCATCTCCGCAGCGTCCAATATTTCGTTTCTTCGTTCTTCAGGTTTTTTGGAAATTCTCATTGTTCATTCCTCCACCATTATCGACCGACCGTCGGTCTACAATGACTGTAACATTATTCCATACAGGAAGTCAATGGGTAAAAAAGAGCCCTTTAGGAAATGAGCCCCTAATGAGTTCCGGGTAAATTTTGTGCTAATACATTTCTTTCTTCATCTTCCTTCGCGTAATCATGCTTCCCAGCAGCCACAATCCAATAATCCAAGCCAGCAAATAGATAAACTGCCCCTTGTGCTCCAGCATGGCGCTCCCGTTTTCTATTCCCTGAATCAGTGTCATATAGGCCTTCTGGGAGTCCTACCAGTTCCAAGGCTTCCTTCACCTGATTTTCCAACTGTTTTCCTTTAAGATGGTACAGTCCCGCAAAGAAACGCACGTTTTGCCAGGCGGTCATTTCTTCATAGATGGCCAAATCCTGAGGGACGATTCCAATCCCCTGTTTGACCTGCTTGGCGTCCCGGGGTAGAGAATGGCCCAGAATCGTCACTTCCCCTTGATCAGCCGTTAATATAGTGGCCAATATATGGATCGTCGTACTCTTCCCCGCCCCGTTAGAACCAACAATTTCCCCTTGTCGGACTACGAAACTGATACCGTCCACGGCTTTTTTGGCAGCATAACTTTTCTCCAAGTTTCTAACGGTCACAATGTTATTCATTGGATCTCCTCTTCATTTCAGATTCCGTTCTCAGTCTTGCAAATTCTTTCATGGCTCTCGATTGAACTTCCGTCAGATTGTCCCGTTCGAATTCGATCTCCTCTTCAAAACCGCTCTGCTCCTCACCGTCAAAACGATACAGCTTCTTCAACAAGCTCCACAAGATTTCCATCTCTTCCGTAGTGAAATGTTTAAAAGCTTCGGCGAAAAAGTAAATCGACTTTTCACTGCACTCCATGAGCACTTGCTTGCCGGATTCTGTAATTCCAACATTGACTGCGCGCTTATCCTGCTTGCTGGGGACAACATTGACATAGCCCTTTTTCTCCAAAATGTCGATCAGCTGCTTGACGCTCTGTTTGGTGGTGCCCAGTTTCCTCGCAATATTATTGAGCGTCGCTCCGCCTTCCGGCAAATGGACGATGGCCACCATAGCCATACACTGTCTTGACGTCAAGCTCTGCAGGTACTGATCCCCTTGCACCTGAAGCTTGTTGGTCACCGAGAAAAGTGTAGAGTAAGTTTGCTGCATTAAAAATAAATCCTTGTAGAAGTCCATTGGTATCTCCCTCGTTTTAGACAATATAATGACTAAATTCATCATAACAGAACCATTTTGAATTTGTCAATATACTGTCTAATTTTCGAGTCAAAAAAACGGGGCTCTCTCATTCCATGGATATGAGTACAGAGAAAGCCCCGTTGCTTCTATAAGATATTCACTTTTCGGGCAGCAGATGAAATAGAAAAATCCCTTCAACAATAGAGAACAAGTCGTTGTAATAGTGATTAGGGAATCTTGTCTTGTTTGTAAGCTTCGCATATTCTGGCGGATGAACATGATATGGTTCCGTCACCGTTTGATACCTTCTATCCTCATGCGGCTCGCCATGATACTTTCCCCAGACAGTTTTCTCATCTGGTGCAATCCAGTCGTACCAGTATTCTACGATTATCTGTTGTTTATTCAGCTTTTCGGTCACATACAATTTAGAATTGTCAGAAAAAATTATGGTTGCTCGTTGGGCGTAAATCGAGCTTGACATGCCCGTACTGTCAGTGTCTCTTATGGAATGTATAGCATGTCCAAAAGCTTTTATTAACACATCCAAATTTGTAGCAGGTTTGCCAATCATAAGTCCTTTATCTCTTTAAGTAATGACTTCCATTCTTTCCCTTCCCTCGCCCAAATCCAATCCTCAGAATCATCAGGATTCCCTTTTTCTACAATTACTTCTGAATATGGCTTTCCATATCGTTTCTCGAAATAGTTAATGGTTTCAATAATGTATCGGATACGGTTAAGATTCCCTCCATCGTCAGAGATGGATGAATTCCCTCTTCTCTGTTTTTGTTCATAAATTTCTACAATATCACGAACAGGTATTCTTTCTTCGGTAGGCGAAATCCAGATTGTATTTTCCGAAATACGTGCTTGCTTATTGCGTTCCATTCGTTCGACCCCTATAAACCGTCTACCGGTTATCCAGTTATTGATCGTCGTAATACTAACCCCGAAAAACTTTGCCAACTGCCCTGTGGAATAAGTTCTTCCTACTTCTTCTTCCTGAGCAACGCACATCAAAATTTCTCCGAGTTTTTGCAAATCTTCCTGCACTAACGCATGATTCGCCTGGTATGGGTATTGATCAAGAAGCTTCTTCACTTCGCTTTGAAGATCAATAGTTATTGAAGTGGTTTTTTTTATTACATTAAATAGCACTTTTAGTGTGACTCCAGCTTTCTCCGGATCACTTCCCACCTCAGCAATTACCCGTTCAAATGTCTTTCTTTCGGCTTCACTTATGGCCATGTACTTCACCTCACTTACCCCCTATTCTAAGAAAACTGAAAGTTAACTGCAAGCGAAAACTAAAACAAAACTACAACTTCTAACTACATATATAGTCAAAAGTTAACCGAAATATCCCTGGATGAGTCTAAAGGATTTACCGAAAAAAGACTCAACGGATTTGACCATTGAGTCGGATCGTAAGGCTTATGGGCAAGGGGCAAGATACGCTGGATTCCATATGACCTATATCATATTTTTCATGCCTGCAAAGCACAACTGAAGCATAGGCGCGGTATAGGAATCAAATTTCTTATCATCGTCCAAGCGGACCCAGGCAATTTCAACAATATCCCGATTGGATTCATTCTCAGTGTCCAAATAAAGTTCACCGCCCACAAGCTCCGCCAGAAAAGTAAATTTCCCGTTCTTTTCGTGCAGTCGTTTCGTGATCCGGATATCGTATCCGGTCTCCTCCTTTACTTCGCGGATACAAGCTTGCTCCGGGGTTTCGTTCCCCTCTATTTTTCCGCCCGGAAAGTTCCATACGATATCCCCTCGTTGAACAAACTGCTTGACCATCAGCACTCGGTTATTTTGAATAACGATACCTTGTGAAATCATTGGCGGCCTCCTCTAATATCTGGTTTTAATTAAATCGATAAAATTTTGAGCGGCCTTGGACAAGTAATGATTCTTCAACCAGATTAAACCGACGGAGGCAGACAGGTTGGCCCCCGATATCTGGTGAGCCTGGATAGCATACCCCGGATGGCGTTTAAGCATCGTTTCCGGGACAATAGAAGCGCAAAAGCCGGATGAAATTAAATCCATCAGCAGAGTAATATCCGAGCACTCGCCTACGATGTTCGGTTGCAGATGGAACCGTGAGAACGCCTCCAAAATCAAATAATGGACCCCCAATCCCTCCGTACTTGGCAGTATGAGCGGATAATGCTGAAGCTCCTCCAGCGAGACTTCGCGATCGAGCGGTTCCTGTTGCGAGGCAACGAAATAAAAGTGCTCTGTATGAAGATGGAGCACGGAAAAGTCGTCCAGCTCCAGCGGCAAGCGGGTAATCGCCAGCTCTACGACCCGGTCTCTCACCAATTTGCAGAGATGGGCGGATTCATTTTGCTGGATTTTATAGGTCACCTTGGGGTATTGTTCTTTGAATTGACGGAGGATTTCCGGCAACTTCGCTTCCGAAAACGTATTGATGCCTATCGTCAGCCTTCCTTTTGCCCCATTCCCGACTTCCCGAACCTCCAACTTGGCTTCTTCCATTAGCTGAGTCATCTGTAAAGCATATTTATATAGGGCTTTGCCCGCCTCCGTTATCTCGAGAAATTTCCCGCTTCTTTCGACTAGTTTGGAGCCTAGCTCCTCCTCCATAGCCTTCAGTTGTTGGCTTAACGGCGGTTGGGAGATATGAAGTCTCTCCGCAGCGGCGGAAATTTTCCTCTCTTCTACTATCGCTATAAAATACCGCAGCTGTCTTATGTCCATCGAAGGAAGACACTCCTTTTAATATATGAAAAACTTAAGCAAAACTAATTTTAATAATATTTTTCATATAACCCTCCTCATGTTAGCATATTTGTAAATAAAGAAAAAGGAGCGATGATTATGTATCGTCTCTGCACGGTTTTATTGGTTGTTTGGCTTGCCGGATGTCAAGCTATTCCTGATACCTCACAAGATGTTATGAAAGAAACTCAACCAACCGAAAAGAAGGTGGAAATTATGAACCAGCAATTGATTCACTACGCAGAGCAAGGAGACACAGAAAATGTTCTGAAGCTGCTTGAAGACGGAGCAGATATCAACGCAACGGATGCTCACGGAAGAACGGCCGTACTGGCGGCAACCTACAACAATAAAACAGACACGGTCAGGGCACTGATCGATAAGGGTGCGGACATTAACCTACGGGATGAGCGCTTAAATAATGTCCTTCTATATGCGGGGGCCGAAGGGCTTCTCGACATCGTCAAGCTCGCCATCGAGGCCGGAGCCGATACGAAGCTGACGAACCGGTTTGGAGGGACGGCTCTAATCCCCGCTTCGGAGCGCGGACATGTCGATGTGGTTAAAGAGCTGCTTGCTCATTCGGATATTGATGTTAATCATATTAATAATTTACACTGGACAGCATTATTGGAAGCGGTCATTCTTGGCAACGGCGGAGAAAAGCATCAGCAAATCGTGCAGCTGTTAGTGGATCATGGAGCTGATGTCCACATCGGGGACGGAGACGGAATCACCCCTCTGGAGCATGCGCAGCAGCGCGGATTTGAGGAAATCGCAGCTATATTGATAAATGCCGGGGCATAAATAACGTTGAAATTATTGAAAGCCATCGGGCTGATTATGATGTGAGAGGAGACAACCGAAATGACGAATAAAGCCTATTGGTTAACGAACGTCCGCTTGGAAGCCGGTTACCTCCGCCAAGACGGTATCGTCGCGGGTACGGAAACGGAGCTATGTGATGTATGTATTGAAGATGGAAAAATGAAAGAAATCATTCCTGCCGGCCAGCCTTTGGAAACGGATTTGCCTGTGCGGGATGCGAAAAATTATTTAATGCTCCCCTCCTTCAGGGATATGCACATCCATTTGGATAAAACATACTACGGAGGCCCTTGGAAAGCGCCGACGATCCCTGCTAAAGGGATTTGGACAAGACTGGAGGAAGAGCAGGAGTTACTTCCCCGCTTGCTGCCTGTAGCAGAAGAAAGAGCAAAGAAATTGCTCGAATTGCTCCTAAATTCAGGCACGACTCATATTCGCACACATTGCAACGTGGATCTCGTCGTCGGGTTGAAAAATCTGGAGGCCACCTTGCGGGCCGTTGAAGCCTATCAAGGGAAAGCTTCCGTCGAAATTGTCGCTTTTCCGCAGCGAGGTTTATTACGCAGCCAGTCCGTTTCGCTGGTTCGGGAAGCACTGCGAAGCGGAGCTTCATTAGTGGGCGGGGTCGATCCTGCAACCATTGACGTCGATCCTGCAACCATTGACGGGGATATTGAGAAGTCCCTTCAGACGATCATGGAGCTTGCGGTGGAAGCCAATGCGAACATTGACCTTCATTTGCACGATCCGGGCCATCTGGGCCTGTTTACGATTCAGCGATTGGCTCATCTGACGGAGGAAGCCGGCTGGCAAGGAAGAGTGACCATAAGCCATGCCTTGGCCCTGGCCGATATTCCCCTTCAAGAAGCCTGCGAAGCCGCCAAGCTGCTGGCCCGCCATGGAATTTCGATTACCTCCTCGGTTCCTCTGACCAGGACGATTCCGATTCCTCTCCTAAGGGATCATGGAGTGGACGTATCCCTTGGCGATGACAGCATTACGGATCATTGGTCCCCCTTCGGGAAGGGAGATAGCTTGGAGAAGGCCGGGACGTTGGCGGAGCGCTTCAGCTTACGCGATGAACGTTCGCTTGGACAAGCCCTTGGATTTATTACAGGAGGGGTCACTCCTTTAAATAAAGAAGGGGAGCGCGTATGGCCCAAAGCCGGCGACAATGCCGATATCGTGCTGGTGGAAGCCTCCTGCTCGGCCGAAGCTGTGGCAAGAAGATCGAGACGGGTAGCTACCCTGTTCCGGGGAGAAGTCATCTCTGGTTCCATATGAAAACAACCGCCGATTGACGGTACCGGTGAAGCGTTTCCGACAGGGACGTTCTACTGGAGTTTCTGCAGCTAGTTCCACCTGTAGGGCGCGTCTTACTGGAGTTTCCGCAGCTAGTTTCCCTGGAGGGCGCGTCTTACTGGCGTTTCTGCGGCTAATTTCTCCTGGAGGGCGCGTCTTACTGGAGTTTCCGCAGGTAGTTCCCCTATAGGGTGCGTCTAACTGGCGTTTCTGCAGCTAGTTTCTCCTGTAGGGCGCGTCTAACTGGAGTTTCCGCAGGTAGTTCCCCTATAGGGCGCGTCTAACTGGAGTTTCCGCAGGTAGTTCCCCTATAGGGTGCGTCTAACTGGATTTCATACAGTTAGTTTGCCCCTCTGGAGCAAAAGACGGGGAACTACCTTGAAAATCCGTCTATTTTACCGTCTGCAGGCATCGTTGCAAGCGGAGCGGCACGTCTAACTGTATTTTGTACAGGTAGATTCAAGCGAATGGGCGAAAATGATCAAACTAACTGGATAAACTACAGTTAAAATGGGCAACTGTGGGCGAAACGGCTGTTTTGGCGCAAACTAACTGTAGGTTTTCCAGTTAGTTTCCATATTTCTTCCGAATATAGAAATCTAACTGTATGAAATCCATTTAGTTTTCAAATTTCACACTATTGAAGCAATTCAACTCTATTCTACCTTGAAAACCCATCCATTTTCATCATCTGATGGTGTCGCGGTCAGCGGCATGGGGCACGACATGAAATGTAAGTAATGTCCGTAACCCATACTTTGTTCGGGGCTGTTGTCTTGAAGTTTTGATTCAGCAGGTTCGGTGCAATGGGACTGGTGTGATTGGAGTCTGTTGTCGTGACTTTAAATTTCTTCGACACGCATGAGCGCATATTGTTCTTCCGCATGAGAATCCCCACCGTACGCTCGGACACCTTCCAACCTTCCGCCCGAAGGAGCATTGTGATTTTGGGGCTGCCATAGCAACACCTGTTGTCAAAAAAATGCCAAGAAATCCGGGACAGCAAAACCTGTCGGCGCTTCTGGTAACTGTTCTCGTTGTCTTTTCCCTGCACCATTTGTAATAACCGCTCCGTGAAACTTCGAGTACAGCGCACATCTTCTCCAATCTAAACTCGGAGCGATGATCTTCGATGAACTGGAACCTTAGTTCCTTTCTTTGCCGAAGATGTGCAGCGCCTTTTTTAGAATGGCGAGTTCTTCCTGGAGATCTTGATTCTGACGTTCTTTCTCCTGATTCTCCCGTTCTTTTTCAAGCAGTTGTTGCTCAAGCTGACGCAATCTTTCCAGCGTGACTAAAGACTCTAATTGAATCTCATCACGGTATTGAGCTTTCCAACTGTGCAGAACACCTGCAGATATCCCAACCTCCTCAGCGATCTGAGGCATCGACTTATTTTGCTCTAAAATGTACTTTACCATCTGTCTCTTGAAATCTTCACTGTAACTGTTTCTTTCCATTCGGACACCCTCTCCCTTATACGGCTATTATCTATTTTCACTTAAGGGATGTCCACTTTTTATTCTAGCTGCAATTTTCCATATACTTTAATCACTTTCCACCTTTCGCTTGAATTTACCTACATAAAACACAGTTAGACGCGCCATTCCGCTTGCACGGTACCGGCAGAAAATGAAATTAACTAATTTTCAAGGTAGATGTTGGTTATAATCGTGGCAAAACAGGGGGCGCCGGCTCCCTTTTCACTCTTTGGAATTAAACTCCATTTGATATAAACGCTGATACAGCCCCTGTTTGGCTAGCAGTTCATCGTGGGTCCCCGACTCCACCACACGTCCGTTATCCATGACCAGGATGCAATCCGCCCGCTGGATCGTAGACAACCGATGGGCGATGACGAAGGAAGTGCGCCCGGCCATCAATGTCACCATAGCATTTTGAATAAGCTGTTCCGTTTCATTGTCCAGAGCCGCAGTCGCTTCATCAAGCAATAAAATCGGGGAATCCCGGCCCTCCACAACAAATTGATTATACGAGGTCTGCCTCCTTCAGGTAGTCTTCTACGATCGAGCGCAGAATCTCTGATACCGAATAGTCTCCCCTTTCGCACTGCCGATCAATTTCGGCCCAGTACTTCTCCGGCAAGGTAAGAGAGATTTTCCGGGTCACGCCAATCGCTTTCCGGCCGGCTCCCGTACGCTGCCCTCCCCTGGTGTATGGCCTATTCGGGGCATTTTTCCCGTCAAGCTCCTTCTGGTTATTATCCATGGTATCACCTACCGCTTATTTTTACATGATCAGGTTTCGCAGTCAATTTTTGCTACCTTTTTCAAGATGGTGATTTCGTTTGTTTTGAACTTCCTCTGCCTTTTGTAACCATTTACAATATTTTAAGGCCAAGGGATTGACAAGAAAAGGGAGAAGACTTATGATGGAATTGTCTTTAATGTTCTTATGTCATTACATTTGATGCAGCAGGAGTGAGGAGCCCCATCATGTCCACTTTATTTGAAAAGACATTGAATAAAGAGATTCCAACTCCCCTTTACTATCAGTTAAAGGAAATTTTGCTGGAATATATTTCGAACAACCATGAGGACTTGGAGGCACCGATTCCGACGGAGCAAGAGCTTAGCGCTCATTTCAAGATCAGTCGGCCGACCGTCAGGCAGGCCATCAATGAACTGGTTTATGAAGGCTTTCTCTATCGGATTAAAGCCAAGGGCACGTTCGTGTCCCGCCCGAAGATTCAGCAGGAATTTCTTCAAGTCTTGGACAGTTTTAATAATGAAATTAAGAAGAAGGGCATGGTTCCGTCAACAAGGGTTCTGAACATCGAAACGGTCAGAAGCGATAAATCCATCAGTGAAGCGTTACATATGATGGAAGGCTCCAAAGTGATCAAGCTGCAAAGATTGCGTTTTGCCAACGAGGACCCTATTGTTATTGTGGATACCTTCTTGCCCTACAATGATTGCCGCTTCCTGCTGGACAGTAATTTAGAGCAAGAGTCGTTGTATGAACTGATTGAAGCCCGATTATCCTTAAAAATTACAAGGGCTGTCCGCAAATTGGAAGCTGTTCTGGCGGGCGACTACGAATCCCAAATGCTCAATGTTTCACAAGGGGCGCCTATCCAATTCATCAAGAGCACAACCTTCTTATCCAACGGAAAGCCCATTGAATATTCCCTAGCCAAATATAGAGGGGACCGCAATACCTTTACTTTTGAAATGAATCGTTAAATTTTTTTGCTCTTAAATGTAAAGACATAACGACATTGGTATGTAGACACTCAATTAAGCATGTTACTCTTAAACATTTGAGGAAGCCTATTTCGATCTAAGCAAACGATATTGCTGCATTACAGCGCCTTTCCGCAAATTTACTTAATATACAAAACTTTAAAATGGGGATGAGGATGCATGGCAGAAAAAATTTTAATCACGCCTAAATCATTCAAAAATTACAAAGAAAAGGCACACCGGCTGCTGCAGGAACGCGGCTACGAAATCATCGAGAATAACTTAGGCAGAACGATGACCGAGCAAGAAATCATCGATGCCGCTCAGGACAATGTGGTCGGAATTATTATCGGGATCGACCCGCTACCGGCTAACGTCCTTGAGCAATGCAAAAGCTTGCGGGCCATCTCCAAATATGGGGTCGGAATGGATAATATCGACCTCAAGAGAGCCGAGGAATTGGGAATTCTCGTCAAGAATGCCGTCGGAACCAACTCCATTTCGGTTGCCGAGCATGCGATTGCCCTCATGTTCGCTAGCGCCAGGAATCTCCCGGCCATTGCAGCCGGCGTCAAATCCTATGGCTGGGACCGCACCATCGGCTTCGAGTTAACGAACAAGAAGCTAGGCGTCATCGGCGGAGGACAAATTGGAAAAGAGGTAGCGAAGCGCGCGGTTGGTATTGGAATGAATGTCACTATCTATGATCCCTTCTTCAAGGATCTGGCATTCCTCGAACAATATAACGTCCAGAGACAAGAGCAGCTCGACGAAGTATTGAAGGAGTCGGATATTATTTCGCTCCACCTGCCGGCAACGGAGGATACCAAAGGGCTGATCAATGCGGAAGCTCTAAAACGGATGAAGCCGACGGCTATCTTGATTAACACGTCGCGCGGAGAGCTTGTGGACGAAGCAGCCTTATATGATGCCCTAGTCAATAACCAAATTGCGGCGGCCGCGCAGGATGTCTATTCGTCCGAGCCCCCACAGCAAGGAGATCCGTTAGTGGCGCTGCCAAATTTTATCTTGACCCCGCACATTGGCGCTTTCACTCATGAAGCGGTAGAGCGAATGGCGATGGTGTCCACCGAAAACCTCATCCATATGCTCGACCAGAAGGAAGATTCCAAATGAGCAAGGCGGACCAAAATTTGCGCTCCGACCAAGTCATCACTACCGTAACCGGAGCTATTTCGCCGGAGCAAATGGGCTTCTGTCACAGCCACGAGCACCTTTTCTTGAAAAAGGGCCAGTCCGCCAAAATCGATCCGGCCTTGCAAATCGATGACTATGACAAAACGATCCAGGAACTGAATTTGTTTAAAGAGGTTGGCGGGGCCACGATTGTCGAAGCACAGCCGGTAGGAAGCGGACGTCACGGCAGATGGCTGGAAGCCGCATCACAGCAGACCGGAGTGCAAATCGTCGCCTCCACCGGCTTCCACAAGCTTGTTTTTTATCCGGGGGACCATTGGATTCATACGGCCGACGCCGACAAGCTCACGGAATTATTTATCGATGAGCTGCAGAACGGGATGTATGCCGATGGCGAGGAAGCTTGGCCCGAGGAACAAATCTCGGCCAGAGCCGGTATCATCAAAACAGCCTCCGATTTCCAAGGGGTGGGCGGCCGATATTACAGGCTGTTCAAAGCGGCGGCCCAGGCCGCTCTCGCGACCAAGGCACCGATCATGAGTCACACGGAAATGGGACGCGCAGCTCTTGATCAGATCAAGCTCTATACCGATTTCGGCCTTAAGCCCGACCAACTGATCATCTGTCATCTGGACCGGGAAATGGAAAATGCCGATTATATGCTCCATGTGGCGAGCACGGGAGTTTATTTGGAGCTCGATACGATTGGCCGGTTTAAATATCATTCGGATGAAGAAGAGGTCGAGCTCATCATCAAGCTGATTGAGGCCGGCTATGAGAATCAAATCTTACTTTCGCTGGATACGACGCGCAAACGGTTAAAGAGCTATGGCGGCGAGCTCGGGTTGGACTATTTGGCCACAACCTTCCTGCCGAAGCTAGAAAGAGGCGGAGTGCCGAAAGCCTTGATTCACAAAATAATGCACGACAATCCGGCCAAAGCATTTAGTAAAGGCGTTTAGAACTATATTTATTAGTTGACAAGATCAGAAACAGAGAGGAGCCATTTCCCATGAAATTACCTGAAAAAGCAACCCAACCTACCATGTATTTCATCGGCGTCACCACCACGAAATCCTCCATCATGAAGCTGTTCCCTCTGTGGGCGGAAGCATTGGGACTGGAAAACGCGGTTCTGAAAGGGATTGATATCGACATTCATGCCGATCCCCAGGTTTATCGGGATGTCGTGGAATTTATTAAAAATGATGAATTATCGTTAGGGGCTCTTGTTACTACCCACAAGATCGATCTGTACCATGCGGCCAAGGATTTGTTTGATTACCTTGATCCTTATGCCACCATGTTCGGCGAACTCTCTTCGATTTCCAAGAAGGATGGCAAGCTTGAAGGATATGCGAAAGACCCTATTTCCAGCGGTCTGGCCATGGAAGCTTTCATTCCGGCAAACTATTGGAAGGATCATGGCGGAGAGCTGTTCGTCATCGGAGCCGGCGGCAGCGCCATTGCGATCTGCTCCTACCTGCTCGATCCCAAGAACGGTGAGAACATCCCTTCTAAAGTGGTCATCGCCAACCGCAGCCAGCCCCGTCTGGACGAGATCGAGCGGATTGTCAAAGAAATTAATCCCGATGTTAAAGCCGAATATCATTTGACACCGGAGCCGACCCAGAACGATGCCCTGCTTGCCCAGATCAAACCGCATTCCCTGATCATCAATGCAACCGGGTTAGGCAAAGACCGCCCAGGGTCACCTTTAACGGATAATGGCAGCTTCCCGGACAAGAGCCTTGTATGGGAATTGAATTACCGCGGAGAGCTGGATTTCATGCATCAGGCCCTTCGTCAGAAGGAATTAAAAGACCTTCACGTGGAAGACGGCTGGATTTACTTCATCCATGGTTGGACCCAGGTCGTTTCCGAAGTGTTCCATATCGATATTACCGGAGCCGTATTCGACCGAATTGAACAAATTTCCAATGAAACGAGATAAGGAGAGACTGCAGCATGAGTGAAAACACAGTAAAACCATTTGCCCTTGACTTCGATCTGATCACAGGTTTGTCCCAAACGAAGGAATCGACCAAGCGCCCGCTGTCCAAAATGAAGGGGATGTACGCGGATGACGCTGCCTTCGAGGCCGCCGTACAAAATAACGACCCGCTCGTTTATGAATATTATGAGCTTGATTTGCCAGAAACACCCGGCAATCTGTTATTCGGAACGAGCATTCTCTACCCCGGCAAAGTAGGAAACGAATATTACATGACCAAAGGCCATTTCCATACCATACTGGAAACCGGAGAAGTTTACTACTGCTTAAGCGGTAATGGCGCCATGCTTATGGAAAATCCGGAAGGAGATTGGGATATCCAATATTTCACCCCGGGACAGGCTGTTTATGTGCCGCCGCGCTATGCCCATCGCAGCATCAATCTTGGCAACGAGCCTCTGGTGACGTTCTATGCTTACCGGGCCGATGCCGGTCATGACTATGGAACGATTGAAACTAAAGGGTATCGGAAGCTTGTCGTAGAGAAGGACGGAAAACCCGAAATCATCGATAATCCGAAATGGAAAGAGTAGGAGAAGCGACGATGAGCAAAAAATGGGAAGTCATTAAAAAGATTACGGACTCCGGCCTAGTCGTCGTTGTCCGGGCGGAAAATGCGGATGAGGCGAAAAAAATTACCGAGGCTTGTTTAAAAGGCGGCGCCGCGGCGATTGAAATTACCTATACCGTTCCGGGCGCTACTCAAGTTATTGAAGAACTGGCTAAAGAATTTATGAATGAAATCATTATTGGCGCGGGTACCGTGTTAGACTCCGAGACGGCGCGGATTGCGCTGCTTTCCGGGGCGGAATACGTAGTAAGCCCTTATCTCAGCGAAGAAGTCCTTAGACTGTGCAATCGTTACCAGGTGCCCTGTATGCCTGGCGCTATGACCGTCGAAGGTGTGGTACGAGCTATGGAGTTGGGGGCGGACATTATCAAGCTGTTCCCTGGGGAAGCCTTCGGGCCGAAAATGATCAAAGCGATCAAAGGTCCGCTGCCGCAAGCCAACATTATGCCGACAGGCGGTGTGAGCCTGGATAATGTCAGTGACTGGATCCAAGCAGGAGCCGTTGCTGTCGGTTCGGGAGGCAGCCTCACGGCCAGCTCCAAGACAGGAGATTATCAGACGATCACCAGCTTAGCCCGTCAGTTCGTGGAAAAAATTAAAGAGGCCAGATCATCCTAAGCTTGGCATCTAACTTTCCATCGTGCCCGATCGTTCGCTACATGTGAATGATCGGGCACTTTCTGCTCTGACATGGCTGTCTCAACAACAAAGAGCGAGGTTAGTGGGGTTTGCCCCAACTTACCTCGCTCTTTCTCTGTCCGGATTCAGTCACGCTAACGAATCTGAGAAACGCTATTGCCGCTTAATCGACACCATTTCGAATATAACGAAACACAGAATCGTTATCTGGGCAAATTATTGCTCGATGCCCTACTATTTTCGTGAATAACGATTTCCCGTTTCGTTAGAAAAAGTTGGGAGCTTCTTTGGGCCGAATAACGTTCCTGTGTTTCGTAAGGTGGAGCGTTCCACTCCTTTTGAGACGGTTTATTCCATTTCAATCATGACTTTCATGGCCTTGTCTTTCTGCTGATCGATAATGTCGTATGCTTCGGAATAGTCTCTGAATTTCACCCGATGGGTAATCAGAGTATCAAATTCAATCAAGCCTTCATTGACAAGCTCAATCGCTTTGATAAAATCTTCTTCTCTATACATGGCGCTGCCAAGCAATGATAATTCATGGTCCTGCACATATCCCATATTGACCGTTGCCAAATCGCCAAATACGCCGACAACGACGATCGTGCTGCCCTTGCGTGCATATTCGATCGCTTGATTGATCGTAACATTAATGCCGATGCACTCGAAGATATAATCGGCCCGATCCTTGCCGAAATTCGCTATGATCGACTCCAATATATTCTCGTTCTTGGCATCGATCGTTTTAATTCCGCATTTCTGCGCTACCTCCAAGCGGTACGGGCTTAGCTCCGAGATAAGGACATCCGCCGCTCCCATAGCTTTGGCCGTCTGAGCGACCAGATTGCCGATCGGGCCTCCGCCCAGCACTACAATCTTTTTCCCGGCAATATCGCCTGCGCGTCTTACAGCATGCACAGCAACCGCAAGCGGTTCGATCAACGCTCCATGCTCCCAGCTCATATCGGCCGGCAGTGCCAGTGCTTTGTCGGCATCCACTACAAAATATTCGCTCGCCATTCCCGTTGTCTGAAAGCCCATCACTTTAAGTTCTTCGCAATCATTATACAGCCCGTGGGTGCATGGATAACATTCTCCGCATACGACCTGAGGCTGGATCGTAACCTTATCGCCGACTTTAACATTCGTTACTTCAGAGCCCACTTCGACTACCTCAGCCGACACCTCATGCCCTTGAACGACCGGGTAACTCGTATAGGGATGCTTCCCATGATTGACATGAATATCCGAACCGCAAACTCCGATGCTTTTCATTTTAATTTTAATTTGGTTCGGTTTAACCTCTGGAACGGGCACATTGTTAAACTCTATTTTACCGGGTTCGGTCATAATGGCTTGGATCATTTTCGTTTCTCCTCTCTCCACTCCGGAATTCGTCTTATGATCTTCCAATATTAATAAGTAATGATAGCTTTCTTGGGAATCTGATGGTTGTTATACTTCTCAAAAGCCTCCACAATGTTTTCAAACTTGAAGTAATCCGAAATAAAATCCTTCAGGTTAAGCTTGCCTGCTCTTATCCATTCTAAAATCTGATCGTAGGCTTCCGCCTCCTCAAGCTTGGACGGCATTTGCTGAAAATTAATTTTCCAGTTATAGGGAGCCTTACTCCAATCGAGCTGCATTTGATTGTTTCTCGGGACACCATAACACAGAATTTCTCCCCGATCCGCAATCAATTCCATCGCATGATTCATAATATCCGTAGACCCGACCGCATCCAAAACATATTTAACGCCATCCGGATATAGCTTTCGGATCTCTTGAGTAACGTCACATTCCTTGCTGTTCAATGCAATCGTTGCCCCATTTTCCAGAAGAAGATTTTTCTTGGCTTCGCTTCTGGCAATTCCGATAATCGACTTGATTCCCATCAAGCTCATCAGCTTGATGAAAGTGACCGCCACAGGACCACTGCCGAACACTACGATATTATCGTTCTCTCCCACTCCGAAATATTTAATGTTGCTGAATACTTCCCGCAGGGTGACAAGCATCGCCGCATCTACCGGATCAATATCCTCGGGGACAATCTGCTGGGCATAGGCGACTTCGGGAACTTCTCCCTCCGGATAGGCCGCCTTATCGTTAACTACGCCATATTCGCTGAAGGCGCCCCAAGCCGAGCCTAATGAGCCGTAAAGCTCTTCGTCCGGATCATTAAACGGCAGCAATACAACATCTCCAACTTTGAAGCTCGTTACTTCAGAACCTACTTCAACCACCCGGCCTACCCCCTCATGCCCGAGCATGAGAGGGTATTTTTCCTTCGGAAATCCTTTGAAGCCGAATTTTATAAGGGTAGAATCCGTGCCGCAAATTCCGCAGCTTATCATTTTAACCAGCGCTTGTTTGGAGTTGTATTTCGGGACCGGTATTTCTTTAACTTGCAGCTGACCAGTAGAATCCACCACTAAGGTTTTCATCAAATCCAACCTTTCAAAATTCAAGATTAGTTAACGATTAAACCGTTTTTTCCGATTTGTTGGTAAGAATTTGCAGGAACACGGCAGCAATAATAATGAAACCTTTAATAATATCCTGCGGATACGACGGAACGGCCATCAGATTCATAATGTTTCCGATGATTCCCAGAATCAGTCCGCCCGCAACGGCTTTAACGACAAAGCCCTTACCCCCTGCAAGGCTTGCTCCCCCGATAACACAGGCAGCAATGGCATCGAGCTCTTGTCCCATTCCAACGGTCGCGCTACCGGTTGAAGATCTTGCCGCGATAAATACGCCCGCTAATGCGGCCAACGCAGCAGATACGGCATAAGTGGACATGACATATCTTTTGGTTCGGATACCGGCAAGCTGCACTGCCGTTTGGTTACTTCCGATAGCAATAACAATCCGGCCCCAAGCCGTATATTTTTGGACCAAAGCGCAAACAATGATCAATACAATCGCAATGATAATTATTGGAAACATGTAAGTTTTGCTAACAATCGTATCCAACGTTCCCGGCGCCAATTTAACCGGTTTGCCCTCGGTTATGACGAAGGAAACCCCTCTTGCTATAGTCATCGTCGCCAATGACGCCACAAAGCCTTGTATACCCGCATAGGCCACTAATGCGCCCGTGAAAATTCCGAATACCATTCCGATAAGTACAGCCAGCACCATGGCAGGAGCATAGTTCATTCCAAAATCACTGATCAAAATAGCAGAGACGGTTGCTCCGACGGCCATGACCGAACCGACGGACAAATCAATTCCGCCCGTCAGGATGACGAAAAGCATCCCAACCGCAACCAGAATGGGTCCTGCCTGTTGAAGAAGGATGTTACGTATATTCATAGATGTGAAGAAAGTATCTGAAAGTAATGCACTGATAATAATTAAAATGGCTAATATAATATACGTATTATTATCTATGATAAATTGCTTTAAATTAAATCTCTTTGCAGCACTAGTCATGATGTCCTATACCCCCATTGCCAGTTTGATAAGATTGTTTTCCGTCAGTTCCGATTTACCGACTTCTCCAACGACAGAGCCTTGCCGCATCACAAGGGCCCGGTCGCACAAGCCAATGATTTCAGCCATTTCCGAAGAGATGACAATCACGCCGACACCTTCTTCTGCAAGCTTGTTTATGATCTTGTAAATTTCGGTCTTCGCACCTACGTCAACACCTCGCGTAGGCTCATCAAAAACAACACATTTGCAGTCCGCGGATAACCATTTGGCCAGGGCAATCTTCTGCTGATTCCCCCCGCTTAGGCTGTTGGCATTATCCTCCATCGACCCGTACTTTGTGGCAATGCTGGCCAATAAGTCCTTTACATATGCTTTCTCTTTTTTATGGTTGATAATACCGGCTTTTTGTATTTTGAACATGGACGCTAGTGTTGTGTTTATCCTGATAGATTGCTCCAACAACAAGCCCTGTTTTTTTCTATCCTCGGGGAGAAGTCCAAATCCGTTATTAATGGCTTCTTTCGGATCTTTAAAGTTAACTTCTTTTCCAAAAAAGATGACTTTTCCTGATTTCTTCTTATCCGCTCCAAAAATAGCACGCATTGCTTCGGTTCTTCCTGATCCTACTAATCCGCTAAATCCTACCACTTCACCGCTTCTAACCGTAAAGCTTACATCTTTCACCATATCCCCTGCGTTCAAGTTTTCAACCCTAAGTATCTCTTCGCCTATTTCCGCGTTCCGTTCCGGGAACAATTGGGTAATCTCCCGGCCTACCATCATTTCGACCAATTCTTCCTTGTTGATAGATGAAGTAGGAACCGTGCCTACATATCCTCCATCCTTCAGTACGGTGATATGATCACTTATTTCTAACAACTCTTCAAGACGGTGGGAAATATAAATGATACTGACACCGTTTTCTTTCAGATTACGAATAATCGAAAGTAATTTTCGGGTCTCGGAGAAGGTTAACACAGCCGTCGGCTCATCAAAAACCAAGACCTTGGAGTTTCTCGCCAAACATTTGGCAATCTCAACGATTTGTTGATAAGCAACACTCAAGCTGCCTACCTTGGCCTCCGGGTCAATATCCTCGAAGCCCAGCTTCACTAATTGCTCCTTGGCCCTCTTTTTCAGGTCCTTCCAATTAATAAACATTCCGGACTCGGCCAGTCTGTCGATAAAAATGTTCTCCGCCACGGTTAAATCGGGCGCCAGCATGAATTCCTGGTAAATAACGGAGACTCCAAGACTAATCATGCTTTTGGGCGATGCAATTTTGGCTTCTTCCCCATCGATCAAAATCTGGCCAGTATCTTTCTGATAGGCACCGGCCAGAATTTTCATCAACGTGGATTTTCCTGCACCGTTTTCCCCTATTAGAGCATGGATTTCCCCCTTCTTGACTTTAAGGGAAACATCCGTCAGTGCTTTAACGCCGCCAAAATGTTTCGATATGTTATTCATTTGAATGATGTATTCATCCTGCATATTCTGGTCTCCCCTTTCTTTCACCAGCTATGATGAGGAAAAGTCCTATCGGAGTATTTCGTTCGATGTGCGACCGTGTCCAAGAAGAAAAAATCCTCCTCTTTCGTCAAAAGGAGGATTCTTCATAAGCTGACTTTTTAGTTTTTCACAATAAATTTGGCTTAGAAACCAAACTCGTAGTATTCGTCAACGTTTTCTTTCGTAACGGCAGCCGGCTCGGTTAATGTAATGTCATCGTAGCTCCACATATCTTTGCCATCTACCAGGATTTCTTTCGCAATTTTCACACCCAGTTGTGCAACTTTATATGGGCTGTTCTCACCAGTGGCAAAGTATTTTCCTTCTTTGATCAAATCATACGCTGCTTTGGCTCCGTCGGCTGCGGCAACAATGTCGACACCTTGGATACCGGCATTCTCAAGTGCTGTCATCGCGCCGAACAGCATTTGGTCGTTCTCACCCAATACCGTTGTCAAATCGCGGTTCGCAGTGATCAGATCCTCTGCAGCCGTAAGACCTTGTTCCTCAGTCCAAGCGCCCCAGCCTTGTCCAGCAACGGTGAACTTGGCTTCAGCATTGGTTGCCTTACCTTTGGAGAGCAATTCGCTATCGAAGGCTTCTGCCAATTCCCAAGCTTTCTCTTCCGAAACGCCGGTTTTTCCTTCAATAATTCCTGCGAAGAGACCTGTTCTTCTTTCGGCACCGGCTACGTTCCCCTTCGCACCGCTCAGAATGATCGCTTTGATTTCTTGATCACCCATTTTTTTCGCATATGCCAAACCAACCAATCGGCCGTTTTGCTTGTTGTCGGAATAAACCGTTGTAATGTCTTTAGCCCCTTCACCAACACCGCTGTCCAGGTTAATGACTCCGATTCCGGCTTCTGCAGCTTTGTTAATGCTAGGAACAGCCGCATCCGGCTCAACGCTGTCGAGGAAAATCAAATCCATTCCTTGAGCAATGAAGGTTTCCATATTTTCAGCTTCTTTGGAAGTGTTTCCGTTGGCATCCAGAACAGTGATGTCCCAGCCTTCTGCTTTAGCGCTTTCTTGAACCGCTTTAACCAGCGATACAAAGTATGGAGAATCCTGAGTCTTGATTGCAAAGCCAACCTTGATTTTCTTCCCGCCGGAGTCATTCCCGGAAGTATCCTTGGAAGAACTGCATCCAACCACCATCATGGCCACTACTAGTGTTAGGATTAGTGCAAATAAACCTTTTTTCTTCATGAATCTTTCCCCCTAAATACTTATGGTGTTGTTCAATACAAAGTATTGTTATGACATTACAATATTACATAGTTAGTATACAATAAGCTGTTAGCGGTTTCAACCTAAATATTTTATTAAATTTTGATCGTCATGGATTCAAAAGCGATAATTTCGGCAGCTCGTCCAAAGAATCGATGGCTGCATCGAAATGTTCGGCACTTCCAAAGCCGTATCTTGCATACACAAAGGGAATCCCCGCTTCCTTGGAAGCCGAAGCGTCCCCTGACGTATCGCCTACATAGATAGCATTCTTAAGAGAATTACGATCTATGATCAGGCGGATATTTTCTGCTTTGGATAAGCCCGTTCGTCCCGGATATTCAAAATCTTCAAAGTAACCTTCCAATCGGTTTCCTGCTATAAAGCTTTGTATATACCCCTCCTGACAATTACTTACTATAAAAAGCCGATAGCTTTTCTTAAGTTCATCCAGCGTTTCAACCAGCTTTGGAAAAAGAATTCCGCCATCTTTCTCAAGATAGGGACATTGATTTGCGCAGCTTTCCGTCATAATGGCGAGAGCTACTTCTTCCGGAGCGGATGGAAACAGTGTTCTTGCAATGATTTCCGTAGGCAATCCATACAAGCCTTTAAGTTTTTCGGCGGTTACCGGTTCTACAACCTTATATTTAGCTGCAACCTCCGACCAAATCTTGGCCCCTATATGAGTGGTGTCCCATAGAGTCCCATCCAGATCAAATATAATACCATCAACCATTTGAAGCCCCCTCTCTGATTTGTCCTGCAGCGTTACGCTTCTTAATTAAACAATGGTAAAACCGCCGTCGATAATCAAATCGGTTCCGGTTGCGAAGGAAGCTGAATCCGAAAGAAGATAAATGACGGCTCCCGCCAGCTCTTCCGGTTTGCCCATACGTTTGATCGGGGTTAACTCCTTCCACAGATCCTGCCAATCCTGTCTGACGAAGGAGGTCAGCTCTGTAAAGATATAGCCCGGGCTGATGCTGTTCACTCTTATTCCTTTCTCCGCCCATTCGACGGCAAGGGATTTCGTTAATTGCACAACACCCGCTTTGGAAGTATTGTAAGATGCCTGCGCCTGCGGGTAGTTAACAATGGTGCCGGACATAGAAGCCGTGTTTACGATGGCTCCTTTCTTATTGCGGGCCATCAAATATCTTCCGAATGCCTGAGCTACGAAGAAAACACCGTTTAGATTTACATTAATGACTTTCAGCCATTCATCCGGAGTCAAATCAACGACCGGCTTCTGAATGACAATTCCTGCATTATTGAATAACAAATCGAGCTTACCCATCTCCGCATCTGCTTGTTCAATGGCAGCGGCAACCTCATCCGGTTTTGTTACATCCACTCCGATGGCGATCGCCCGGCAATTATAATCCCTTGCAATAGACTCAGCCGTAGCCTGCGCTTTCTCCGCCTGTTGGTCTAAGATGACAATGTCCGCGCCTACTCCCGCAATATGCTCGGCAACGGATTTCCCTATACCCTGCGCTCCTCCGGTAATAACAACTACCTTGCCTTCCAGCGAAAATAACTTTTTCAGAGTATCCATACTCCCAATCTCCTTAATCATAATATTGTATTGTAACGACATTAAAACCAATAATTTGGTTATCTGGCATGTCTTTCATCCAGTTTATCCAGTCTGCTTATAAAGATCAGATTTACTTTTCACTGTCGATTAAGATCTTCGCTTTTACAAGACCGGGGGTTTTGAACATTTTGAATGCATCGGCTATTTCACTTAAAGGAACTTTCTTGAAAATGAATGAATCATCCAGTTTAAACTCGCCGGTGTTAATATAATGGGCTGTCTGCTCCCACTCTTTGCCGGGGAATTCCGAGCTGTACGACATCCAGGAGCCCGTCAGGCTGAATTCCTTCCGGTTGAGATTTTCCCATTCCTCTACGCTAAAGGAAATTTCCTTGGTCGGGGTTCCGATTAAGCAGACTCCCCCTTTGTTAGCCACCAATTCGAAGGCCATTTTCATCGTAGCCGTATTTCCCGCCGTTTCGTAAACATAATCAAATCCTCGGCCGCCGGTGAACGATTTGGCCTGTTCAATAAAGCCTTCTTGCAGAGTATTAACGCACTCATCGGCCCCGAATTTTGTCGCAAGCGCCAATCGTTCATCGCTAATATCGAATACGACGACTTTGCTCGCTCCGAAGATCTTCGCCCATTGCATCGTGAATAAACCGATCGTACCCCCGCCTAGAATGGCTACCGTTCCCCCAGGCTTATAATCCAGGCGATTCAATCCATGTAATGCGACAGTAATCGGTTCGAAGAAGGCCCCATGCTCAAAGCTGATCGAATCGTCGAACTTCACGGCGTTTTTCTCCGGGACAACCACATACTCAGCAAAGCTGCCGAATTGTCTCGAACCTATAAAGCTGTAATGCTTGCAAAGGGAATAGTCGCCTTTCCGGCAATCTTCACATTCGAAGCATGGAATGAGCGGAACTCCGGCTACCTTATCTCCCACTTTCAAGCTTTGGACGCCTTCTCCGATTTCAGTAACGATACCTGAGAATTCATGTCCCAAAACATTGGGATAGTAATGGGACGCATCTCCATTTACCCTGGGGAGGTCGGAGCCGCATATTCCGGTATATTTTACTTTGATCAATACTTCTCCTGCCTTGGGAGAGGGAGTTGGAATCTCTTCATATCTCAAATCCTCTCTGGCGTGCAGCACTCCTGCTTTCATGGTGAATTCACTCCTCTTACTTTGCCAGAATCATCTGCTGAAAGTAGGCTTTACAGCTTCATAAAGCCCCAAATACCTTTCCATTGAACGTTGATAGACTTTATGGTTTTCCATGTCGGGTTCTTGAACTCTCGTTATTTTGACAGTTTCCCCGACTGCTTCTGCGAAATTGTCGTATAAGCCGACGCCTACCCCCGCCAACAGTGCAGCCCCAAGTGTAGTGGCGGTATCCGATGCAGGCACGCTTATTTTGCAGCCCGTAACGTCCGCGTAGATTTGTACCCACAATCGGCTATTTGCGGCTCCGCCCATCGCTCTGAAATCCAACTCGTGGATATTGACTCCGGCTTCCTCCGCTACCTTTAAATTATGCTGAACGGAGAAAACGACGCCTTCCATTGCGGCCCGCACCATATGTCCTTTGGTCTTATCGAAGCCGAGCCCATAGAATACCGCCTTGGCATCCGGGTTCCATATCGGGCAGCGTTCACCGGCCATATAAGGCAGGAAGGTAACCCCGTCCGAGCCCGGAGAAATTTCTTCTGCCAAAGCCGTTAACTCATCGAACGACTTGCCTTCTCCGAACTGTTGTTTAAACCATCGTAAAACTCCCCCGCCGCCAACGGTTCCGGCCTGAAGCAGCCATAAATCGGGAACGACATGGGGCCCGAAGATCAATTGGGGATGCGCGATCGGCTGATCCTCACAAATGCTGATTCCCCCTGCCTGTCCTCCTTGGATCTGGGTTTGCTTGGGCAGATACACACCGGCACCCAACGTTCCACAAGCTGCATCCAGTCCACCGGCGACAACCGGAGTACCCTCTGCCAGCGAAGTCAGTTCAGCCGCCTCTTTAGTGACTCTCCCAATAATATCGTGACATTGATAAATATCGGGCACTTTATCCAGGGATAACCCCATCGCGTTGGCCAGCTCTTCATCATAGGTACAGGTCTTCGTGTTATAGAAATGCAGCCCGTAGTTTTGACATTTATCCGATGACATGACACCGGTGAGCTTCATACCTATATAACTGTTGCTTTGCAGAAATTTATAGGTTTTATTATAAATTTCAGGCATTGTTTCCTTGAACCAGATTAATTTGGACGTGGTATAGGCAGGCAAGAATGCGTTGCCGGACACTTCAAAAATCTTGTCTGCGCCTATTTCATCTTCGACGCGGGCGGCAATTTCCTTCGAGCGTGTATCCATCCAAATCGGTGTATTGGACAAACAATTCCCGTCTTTATCTACGGGGATGGCCGACCAGCCTTGACCGGCAATGCCTATTCCGATGATTTGCGAGGATTGGATTTCGCCTTTAGCCAGGCAATCCTTGATTCCCAGGCAAACTCCCCTCCACCATTCCTCCGGATTCTGTTCAACCCAGCCTGCATCGGGATAGTAAATGTTGTATTCTTGATTGGACTGAGCCAGTACCTCGCCTTTTTTATTAAAGACAGCAATTTTGCATGCAGAGGTTCCTATATCAATTCCCAGTAGTAGGTTTTCCATCTCGATGGCCTCTTTCATCCTTCACTAATTAACTTTTCCGACACTGCCGCATATTTTCAGCTTATCCATTGCCATTTGCTTGACTTTGTCCCGACCCGCTGCAGTGAATTTTTTCGGATCGATAATATCCGGCGTTTCCGATAAAGCCTGTTTTACGCCTTCCGTAAAGGCAATTCTCAGCTCAGTGGCATAATTAACCTTGCGGATTCCCCTCTTAATACATTCCTGGATCGATTGTTCGGACAAACCGGACCCTCCATGCAGCACTAAGGGCAAATTTACCGCTTCGCGTATTTCGCTTAAACGTTCCAGATCCAGCTTGGGGACTCCCTTATATACCCCATGCGATGTCCCGATGGCCACAGCTAAGGATGTGACCTTGGTTCTTGCCACAAATTCCTTCGCTTCCGATGGTTCCGTCAATCCGCCATCTCCGCCGTCGATATCATCTTCCTTGCCGCCCACCTTGCCAAGCTCGGCTTCAACAGGGATTCTTGAGGGGGCACAGGCTTCCACAACTTTCCTCGACAGCTCGATATTATCCTCGAACGCTTCATGAGAGCCGTCGATCATAATCGATGTATACCCCGCTCTCAGTGCCTGCATTGCCAGTTCGAAGCTGTTTCCGTGATCCAAATGAAGGGCAATCGGAACGCCGGCACCATCCGCGGCCGCCTTCACCAGGGCGTGAAATATAGCAAAGTTCGCATATTGAACGGTTTTCGCAGAGGTTTGCAGGATAACAGGCGATTTTAATTCCTCCGCCGCTTCCACAACCGCTTGAACCATCTCCATATTTTCCACATTAAAGGCGGCTATCGCATAGCCTCCCTTATCGGCATCCTTAAACATTTGTTCCGTGGTAACTAATGGCATAATGTTTATCTTCCTCTCCTGTAAGCTGTTGCCATCCTGATGAATATTTTGTCCTATCTATCTTTCTTTATTTTGACATTTTGGCGAAGACATCTTTCAAGGCATAGTAGCAATCGTCAAAAAGCTCCTTGACCGGCTGATAAGCTGTAACCGCCTCCGGGTTGGGAGTATGCACATGATTTATTTCAAGGAAATTATGAATAACATTGAAATCTTTATACAAGCCTACCCCGACGCCGCCTGTTACGGCCGCCCCCATAGAGCCTGCTTCCTCCAGCACGTTAGGAACCATTACCTTCGCGTTGTAAATATCCGCCATCATTTGACGCCAGACCGCACCTTTGGCTCCGCCGCCAATGACAATCATCTCATCTATCTCCACTTGCTTGCGGAGAATTTCCAAAATAATAGAGAGATTCATCGTTACGCCCTCGAGAACGCTCCTCATCAGGTCTCCCCGTTCATTTTCCGACTTCAAGCCGATAAAAGCGCCTTTCGCCTCCGCATCCCATCTCGGAGCTCTTTCCCCGAGAAGATACGGCAGGAAAATGACCCCGTTCGAGCCGACAGGGGATTTTTCAATTTGCTCATTCATATAATCATAAGCGGATTTGCCATTCACTTCCGCTTCATGCATTTCAAACCGGCCGATTGTATTTTTCAACCAGTGATAAGCCCCTCCGGCTGTCTGCATGGTCCCGTTGGGTGCATACAATCCGGGAACGATATGCGCCCATGTAACCGTGCGCATTTCATCGTCGAAAATCGGTTTCTCCGAGGCGGTGGTAATCCAGGCCGATGTTCCTATGGAACAATAGGTTTTGCCCGGGCTTATGGAACCCGCACCAACGCTTGCCGTTACGCCATCCCCGCCGCCGATAACGACCGGTGTTCCTTCGGCCAAGCCGGTAGCTTCCGCAGCCCTCCTGGTTACCCCTCCGGCTACGAAGGTCGAAGGCTTTAATTCCGGCAGCTTGTCCGGATCTATCCCGGCATATTCGATAATTTCATCGGACCACTTCAAATTCACCAAATCAAAGCATCCGTTGCTATTGCCGTCGGAATAATCCGTATAGAAATTCCCCGTCAGCCTGGCCACAATGAAATCCTTTGCATTTAATGTTTTATAGGTTTGCTCGTAGATTTCCGGTTGATTATCCCGGATCCACATCAGTTTCTGAATCCCGTAGGATGCCGTATTGCGATGCCCTACAATGTGGTAGAAATCCTTCTGAGAAATGCGGCTTTCAATTTGTGCGACCTGTTTCTGAGCACGTTGGTCCGCCCAAATAATCGCCTTGCGCAAAGGGTCCCCATTCCTGTCTACACAAAGACAGCCCATCATCTGCCCGCTGAAACTGACAACGGCAATATCGGAAGGCTGGATACCCAATGAGCCAATTAATTTCTTGCTTGTCACACATACGGCATTCCACCAGTCCTCTGCATCCTGCTCCGCCCAGGTACCGTTAAAATAATCGGTATTATAGGAAGCGACATGGCTTCCTACCATTTTACCGTCTTCGGAAAATAAAGTGGCCTTGTTCCCCGACGTGCCTAAATCATGGGCTAATATATATTTTGTCATCCATTACACCTCAGATTCGATTCATAAGCCTCAGTCTGCAGCCATCCAGTGATCTGACTATTTCGCTTGATTGGTTTGATTTGCCGATATCGTTACCTCGAACCGGTTCCTGTCCCCGCGATATCTGGCCAAAGAATACTCTATCGGCACGTCGTACATATTGTAGCCAACCGAAATAAATTGCTGGATCGCCTGGCCTCTACTGATATTCAGATGCTTAATATCATAATCTTGAGCATCTACGGCTTCTATTAAACGGCGAATTTTATAGATTTGGGTATCATCGTGCGACGCCAAGACAGGGTACAGTGACTCCCTGGATAAATCATGATCCAGAACAAACCTGCATTTCTCATATGGCAGATAAGTCTTAACCATCACAATGGGCTCGTCATCCGCAAACCGTTGGCGGTGGATATAAATGACCTTGTCCTTAGGCTGCAGATTGAGCTCATGGGCCACATATTCAGGCGCTTCAAGCACTTCGAAGTCAAGCAGCTCCGTATGGGGAGTTCTGCCCAATTGAGCAATTTGATCATTAAAGGAACCTAGAGCTTGAATGAAGCTTTGTTCAATTTTCGGCTTCGCCACAAATGTGCCTTTGCTTTTTACACGATATAACCAGCCCTCTTGAACCAGTTCGGTTATCGCTTGCCTGACGGTGGTGCGGCTGATTTGAAAAATATGGCTCAGTTCATTTTCCGTTGGAATCATGCTTCCAATCTTGTAGCGGCCCTCTTTAATTTCTGATAGAATCAGCTCTTTCAATTGGAAATATAATGGTATTGGAACGGATTTATCCAATTGCAAATTTCTCAATCTCATCATTCCCTCGTTTCCCGATAATAATTTAAGCCCTTTCGTAAAAGCCCAAGCCTGTTAAATTACCTTTATCAATGAGCAGTTTTGGATATTCGTTAGCGAAGATAATGCTCTTTCACTTGACAGAGTCGTTTCGAACTTCTTATTATTTAATCATGCTATATCAATATTATATTGTTACTATATAGTAACATAGTTAAATTATCAATTCAATTTCGTAGTTGTCGTATTGAAAACCATTACATGATAGATGAATAAGTTCCCGATATAGCTATTATTGTGCATCAGCAGCTTTCATAAAGCAGTCGGCAATATGCAAGTTTCCGAAGGGACGTGATGCCGAATAAGAAGCCCGATTATTTATGGCCCTCCTTCCTCCAAGCTGTGTCAAGATTTGTAAGATACTTTAAATATACACTCAATTCCATTAATATTGGAGGCATTAATAATGAAATTTGGAACATATTTTGCTTATTGGGAGCAAAGCTGGGATACGGAATATCTTAAATACGTCAAGAAAGTGGCGGACCTCGGCTTTGATGTTCTGGAAGTGGGAGCTGCGGGGATCGTCAATATGTCCGACGACGATTTATATGCTCTCAAGGCAGAGGCGGAGAAATACAATATCACTTTAACGGCCGGTATCGGTCTTCCGAAGGAATATGATGTTTCTTCCCAGGATGAGAACGTTCGCCAGAACGGCATTGCCTTCATGAAAAAAATTTTGGATGCCCTTCATAAAGCCGGAATAAAGGCCATCGGCGGAACGATCTATTCCTACTGGCCGGTTGACTATTCCAAACCTATCGATAAACCTGCCGCTCGGGAACAAAGCATTAAGAGCATGCAGGAATTGGCGGACTATGCCGCTCAATATGACATCACCTTGTTAGTGGAAACTCTGAACCGATTCGAGCAATTTTTACTTAATGATGCGAAAGAAGCGGTTGAATATGTGAAGGCTGTTAATAAGAACAATGTTAAAGTCATGTTAGACAGCTTCCATATGAACATTGAAGAAGATTACATTGGCGACGCCATCCGATACACAGGCGACTATCTGGGGCATTTCCACATTGGCGAGTGCAATCGCAAAGTGCCCGGCAAGGGCCATATGCCTTGGGCGGAAATGGGTCAGGCCCTGCGGGACATCAACTATGACGGCTGTGTAGTCATGGAGCCTTTTGTCCGTCCGGGAGGAATTGTCGGGTCCGATATCAAGGTTTGGAGAGATCTCTCGGACAATGCCGATGAAGCGAAACTGGATGCCGATATTAAAGAAGCACTTGAATTTGTTAAAAAGGAATTTTTGAGATAATCACCATATGGGAGTAACCTAGGGGACTGACCGCCGGCTCCGGTGAGGAAGGTCCCCTTGTGATTGAAATCCCTGTTGGACTATAGAAATTTAATCCAGTCATGGCCTTCCGGAAATTGAAGGCTTAGGGACGATTTCAGCCACTCCTTTTCTTGCGGAAGCAGCGAGGGGAGGATCGTTCGAAAATCCCGATAATCTTTATCCCGTACCTGCGATGACCCTGCTTTATAGAGAAGCTGTATCTCCGGCCTGATATAAGGGATGCCTTCGTCCGATTTCAGGAATAGATCATCGAACGGTCTCTTTATCGATTTATTTCTTCCGTATACCCATGAATCCCCCTCCGTATCAACCAGCATCATTTGAAAAACAAACGGAGTATCACTGCTCTTGCTGACCCAAATATCCATGGTGGTGTATAAAAACTCCCGGTCCTCCCACAGCGAAAGCTTGCCTTTCTCAGCCTTATACAGCATCCAATCCTGATTCAGATAATCGTATGCTGTCAGATGTTCCTCGCGAGTGATCACTACATCAATATCACTGTGCTCTCTTGTTTGTTTGCGGAGATGCAAATCCAGTGCCCAGCCTCCGGCAATGCCCCACTGAATCCCCATTTTAGAATAGAGAGAATAGATTTCCGCTACAGATAAAGGCATCCAATTATTGAAATCGTTTCTCAATTCGCTTCCTCCTCCCCATAACTTTTAAATCTAACATCGCCAATAACTGAAAAATCCTATTCTCACTACTTGTACCCTTCTCCTTCTGAAAATGATTATTCCCAAAATATGGAATTCACTTTACGAATAATCATTTTCTTACTCTGGCTACCATCCCCTGATTGGCTTGCATTAACTCGCTCACTTTTATTTTTACCAATGAATGGATAGAGCCTCCGCCTGTGTATACATACTCTAGCTCGGTTACTTTCGGGTCAATCAAGAAGATCGCGTCATAGCCAAAAGATGGAATTCCTCCGGCTGGATAACCCGTACCTTTGAAAACTTCGTCTTCTTCCGCCAATCTAGGCCGGGCTATGTTTAAAGCTTTGCCTACCCTGGACGTACTTGCTCTATCCTCACCTTTGACAATCGCTACAATTAAGCGGCCGTCGTCATCCATCATACAAATATTTTTAACAAACTCGTCTACTGCGCCGTTGACAGCCTTAGCAGCTTCCTCTACGGTGTGGCAAGACTCATTCAATTCAAGATGTTCTGCATTGATCTTTTTATGTTGCATATATTCCTTGATCTTTCTATTATAGTCCAATTGGAATCCCTCTCTTATTCATAATTTCGTCAGAAATGATTAATTCCTGTGCTTTCAGGGGAGACAGCCAGATGATGTTTGGCTACGCTAAAGCCGATAATAAATATGCCGTGATCGGTAAACATAGCTGATTCCACCTAACGATCGGCATTAAATTTGGAGTGTTGAATAGTTTTAATTTTTGCCGTTGACTTTACCCTTAGGGTAAGGTGTACGGTTGATTTGATCAAATATTGATGCTTAAACCATGCAGACCCTATAAAATATGAAGAATGGAGGTGACGTTTTGCTTTCGATTGGAGAATTCTCAAAGATATGCGGTGTGTCTGCAAAAACGCTGAGGTATTATGATGAAATTGGATTGATCCACCCCGATGAGATTAACCCGGAGAATGGTTATCGGTATTATTCCATCAAGCAGCTTAAAAAGATGATCTTTATCAACCGTTTAAAATCTTATCATTTCTCCCTGGAAGAAATCAAAGTCATTCTGGAATGGGAAGAGGATCAATCCGAAGAGAAGCTGTGTTCCGTCCTTAATCGCAAGACAAGAGAGATACAGGAAAAGCTGAATGCTTTGGAATACACCCTTAAACAAATGAACGAAGATATTTTAAATTTGCAGAAGGGCATTCCGATGATGTCGCACCTTGACCATATAGAAGTAGAACTTGTCGAAACCCGGCCAATGAATATTCTGTATAGACGTCAGATGATGAGCAGTGATGACTATGCCGCAGGTTATGAAACGTTTTTTAGCAGGCTCTATGAAAAGATCGCTACCGAAAAACTTACCTTGCTCGGTAAACCTATGACGATTTACCACAGTCCTGAATACAATCCTGCCGGCAACGATACCGAATTCGCCATCCCGATAGCGGAACCGGTCAAGGGAACGAGAGATATGCCCGGAGGTCTTTGTGCGAAGTCCGTTCTAAAGGGCTCCTATTCCGAACTGACATCGGTATATGCCAAGCTGATGGAATGGATCCATAGTAAGGGATATGAATTGGTGGGATCACCCTACGAAGTATATGTCACCGACCCCAATCAAGCCGCCGTTCCTGAGGATATGGTTACAGAGGTATATTTTCCTGTTAAGAAAAAATAGCGATGGAATTCACATTCCATTCAGGGGAGGAATTTAGAATGCACACAAATTACTGGCCAACTGCGCAATGGCATACCGAAGATCCCGCCGTCTTGGGAATGGATCCCAACAAGCTCTCGGAGCTCGAGTCTGTAATCCAGTCCGATTACAGCAATATAAACGGCATGGTGGTTGTGAGGAACGGATCTATCGCTTTCGAGCGGTATTATAATGGCTGTGGCCCGGATGATGCGCATCATGTGGCATCTGTAACGAAAAGTATTATATCGGCTCTTATTGGCATTGCCATAGATAATGGTGATATCACAAGCGTTGACCAGAAGGTGCTCGATTTCTTCCCCGAATATGCTCCCAAAGCTGCTGATCCGCTTAAAGGGGAAGTGACCCTGCGCCATCTTCTCACGATGACGGCTCCCTATCCGTTTCAGGACTGGCAGGAACCACTGGACAAGATGTGCATGCAGCCTGATTGGGTAAAGTATACCCTTGATATGCTGGGCCAACAAGGAAAGCTTGGCGATTTCAAGTATTCTACTGCAGGGGCACATTTACTTTCGGCCATCCTCACTCGCAGCACCGGCCGGAGCGCCCGCGAGTTTGCCAACGAGCATTTATTTAAACCCATCGGCATGAAAGAAATCCCGGAGCATGAAATGAAAGCATTCGGGTTCGATGATTTGTTCGGGAGCAATGTGAAAGGCTGGGTTCATGACCCTCAGGGCCACTCCACTGGCGGATGGGGACTTACACTGACTCCCCGTGATATGGCGCGTTTCGGTTTTCTATATTTGAACAGAGGTTTCTGGGAACATCGTCAGATTATTTCCGAGGCATGGATTAACGAATCGACTTCGATGAATCCCAATAACTACGGTTATCTATGGTGGTTACGCGAAGAGGACGGTGTTTCTGCATATTCGGCGATAGGCGATGGCGGCAATGTGATCTGCTGTCTTCCGGAACAAGAGCTTGTCATAGCCATAGCATCGGAATTCACCATGAATCCTCGGGACAGGTGGACATTGATCAAGGAATGGATTCTTCCGGCTTTATAACAGTTCTTTCTCATAAACGGGGGCAGCACACCTCTCATTATGGGCTTTCAAAATTCTGGTTTAAAACTTATGGGGGCGGGGAAATACTAAGGGGGTGTTTAAGGAGGATTCCCGCCAATGGATCGAAAAAAAGAAAAGAACAAACGAAAAAAATATAAATTTCATAAAGATGATATTACGGTTGTAGACACAGATATTGCGAAAAAGGCCGTGGTGGCTACCGCATTAGGCAATGCCATGGAATGGTTTGATTTTGGGATTTATTCTTATTTGGTTGTAATCATCGGGAAAGTGTTTTACTCGGGTATAAGTGAATCCACTCAGTTGGTATTTAGCTTTGGTACGTTTGCGGTTGCCTTTCTTATACGGCCTATTGGCGGAATGTTCTTTGGAATGCTGGGTGACCGGCTAGGACGTAAGAAAATTTTGGCTGTCACATTAATTATGATGGCCATCTCAACATTCAGTATCGGACTGATCCCAAGTTATGCGTCCATTGGAATTGCTGCGCCGATTCTATTGCTGTGCGCAAGATTGGTACAAGGGTTTTCTACAGGCGGGGAATATGCCGGGGCTATGACCTTTATTGCGGAATCTGCACCGGATAAAAAACGCGGGTTTATGGCAAGCGGGTTGGAAGTGGGGACTCTGGTCGGATACATTGGTGGTGCGGGGTTGGTTACGGCACTTACCTATGCTTTGGGATCCGAAACGATGCTTGATTGGGGCTGGAGAGTGCCGTTCCTGATTGCCGGACCAATCGGAATCATAGGCCTGTATTTTCGAAACCATCTCGAGGAATCTCCCGCCTTTACAGCGATGGAAGAGAAGAAAGAGGAAACGGGAAAAGAAAAGCATGTCTCCATGAAAGAACTGTTTCAGTTTCATCGACGATCGCTGCTGATGTGTTTGGTCCTGGTTTTCTTCTATAATGTAACGGATTATACGGTCTTAACCTATATGCCTTCCCACTTAACGGCGGTATTAGGCTATGAAGAAACAAAAGGACTCCTGTTAATAATAATTGTTATGTTTATTATGATCCCTATTGTATTATTTATAGGATATTTGGGTGACCGAGTCGGAAATAAACGGATCATTCAGGCCAGTTTGACCGGTATTATTTTGTTGTCTATTCCATCATTCATATTAATTGGAAGCGGCAATAATTGGTCAATTTTCTTTGGACTGTTGATTCTTGGTGTGCTCCTGGCCGGCATTAAAGGGACCATGACTTCACAATTACCATCGCTGTTTTTTACAGAAGTCAGGTACGGCGGCTTGGCGGTGGCCTACAATATTTCCGCTTCGTTATTTGGAGGCACGGCGCCTTTACTGATTTCCTGGCTGATTAATACGACCGCCAATGAATTTATACCGGCATATTATTTATTATTCGCTTCTCTAATTGGTATTGTCGTTGTTACCCTATTTCTAAAAAATACATCGGGTAAACCTCTCCGTGGTTCCCCACCCGCCGTTGCGGAAAAGCATGAAATCAAAGAAGTCATTGAAGATACGGAGCATGTGCTTTGGTGGGGAGAAGAAAAACACAAGATTGAAGAGAAGATTGAAGAGGCAGGCAAGGAAAAATAATTTAAAAACTAAAGCTTGAAATTACTCCAAATGATTATTAATTTCTTTGACAACTTTAGCCGGCACTCCTGCAACAACCGTATTTTCCGGAGCATCCTTGGTGACAACGGCCCCTGCTGCAACTACAGAGTTGTCGCCAATAGTCACACCAGGTAATATTGTTGCGTGACCCAATCCATACATTTTTGCCGATTACGACTGGAGAGGGAAACGTTGTGTTTCTTGTTTCCAAGGATAACCCATGATTAAGTGTGGCAATAGTGACATTCATACCGATCAATACATTATCATCATTCTCCTGTGGATTTCCACGACGCCCATTCAACTAAAAGAGATTAAGCCCCATAAACAAGTCCAAATTTTACCCCTAGCCCCCGTAGTCCCTCTTTGACTTCTCGCTCAACTGATTCTTGACAGATGATTCATTGCTTCATATTCTTTGCTTGATAACTCCAAAAGAATATCAGAAGCCTGATTTAAGTATAGTAATTCATGAGTTTCTCCAGCCTTTCTAATAAGCTTGGATACTTTCTCCCACATAAGCGCAATTTCGGTAAAGAGATTATATGCATTTTGTAAAGGAGCATTATCTAATATAATCAAACATTCTTTTAAGAAATCCCTGTATATGTTTCTAAAGAGAGATCCTCCGGTTCCTCCACGCTCCATTAGAGTAGCTGTTAATACTAAGTCACCTTCAATATTTTTACTTCTCTCAAACCATTTTTTAATCTCTACACTTGTTTTCTTAATACCTTTATAGCCCAAATTTTTTATAGGAGGATTAATATAATCAATAGCGTTATTCTTGATTGCTTTTGTAATCACATCCTTTAAATTGGGTTCAGCCCCTTTTTTCTTAATGGTATAAGATAGATTTCTTGAAGACATCGGGCCTTTTGCGTTTCTTGCCATTGCCAAATGTTCAAGACTTGTTTTTACCATACTACCCTGTTGTCCTGTATCAACTAGGTAGGCAAAACTATCGTCATATCCATACATAGCCACATAATGACCGGCAAAATGTACCTTATTAGTGAAATAATCTAAGTAATAACTGTCAAGCTTCAATCCTACAATTATTCCTTTATCTATGTTCTGTTTAACATTTTCCCACGCTTTTTTGGAGGAAGAAGTTTCTTGTACATCCATTTGGAGATTTAAATTATTTACAATGTTATGGGTAAGAAGATCCGGTTTAATCCTTCCTCCAAGAAACGGAAAATCCATATTTTTCATGTCCCAATATATATAACCAAATCCTTCACCAATACCAAACAGCATCGCTTCAGACATTTCAATTCCTAATCTTTTTATCAAATTTCCGGTAGCAGTCGTTTCACAGTGTTGGCCTGAAAAAGGCGAGAAATTTTGTATAAACATTTATCCTTCCTCCTTATCGTCATTTTTTTTCAAAAAATCCGTTTGTTGCTGAACTGTTGCTTTCCTGACGGTGAGCTCTCCACTCTGCCCAATGCGGTATTTTTTACCCAAAGCTTATTGCCTTCCTTACATGCCTTAATTTACAATCACTTATAAAAACAAAAATTTATATTTAAACATAGTCATTATATACTCAGGTATATGGGTGGGAGATACGTATGGAGCTGCTGCAGTTGAGGTATTTTCGAACGGCGGCCCGGATGGCGCACATGACGTTGGGAATTGCGGCGGCCCGGACTCCTCGATGAGGTTGCTGCATATGGAGTTCCCCGTTTGTCAGCGCAACTTTCAAATCGTATGGCATAAGAAGCGATATCTATCTCCCGCTACGCGCAAATTTCGCGATTCGCTGGATTAGCGGACTGTTCAAATAATTTCAGGAAGGCGGTTGATCATGAACTCGATATCTTATCGGAAACCCGTGGCATGGGGCAAAGCACTTGGCAGTTTACTGTTTGTGCTGACCTGCCTGTTTCTGCTGTACGCAGCTTTTTTTATGGACACTTCCTTTATTCGTAAGTTTTTTTGTATCACATCAGCCATAATAGGGATTTCGTTTTTTGGAGGATATTTGGTTGTCAGCTTGCCAAAGGCGTTGAAATCAGACACGCGGTTGCTGACCTACGATCAAAATTCCATTTCAGATGGTACGCGGACCGTAGCCTGGGCGGAGATTACAAGCATCAGCTACAGCGGCCCTTCCATTCGGAAGTGGCTGCTTCCGAAATTACCAGTGCTGATATTTCATTTGAAAAACAGAGAGACCTGGACTGTAAATACGTATTATTTGTTGACCGATACCGAAATTCAGTCTGTCATGAAGCGCCTGCGGGGGCTGATCAGCCGTAACGGAAAGGAAACGAAATAGATCTGTACTGGAGATCTGCTTACATGAGTGAGCATAGTATATTTTCATCATGATTCCAATATTTCCACATAGCCTTTAGTACCGTCCACTCGAATCCTCTGTCCATCTTTTATAAGTTTTGTGGCATTTTCTACCCCAAGTAGCCGACACGAAAGCGATCGCCCTCTATACAAAATTTATCGAGCTGGGAAAAAGGAAGGTGCCGGACATGCGGAGCACCCTCTGTTTCGCCATAAAAAGAGGAGAACTGAACTTGCGCTCCCCGTGAGTGTTTAGAAGTTGAAGGCAAATTTGCTCAGTGAAAACAAAGTATTAGACTGGAGTTTCAGATCTGGCGCGAGTTTGTGACTTGGAGAATCGCCCAGCTTTTAAAAAATAAGTTTGTGTATTATCTTCTCACACGTAAAGAGGATTACAAAGATTTAGGCAGCCATTACTTTGAGCAACGACAGCAAGAAGCGATTGTGGGACAAGCCGTACGAAGACTCGAGAATCTTGGTTTTCAGGTTGCGTTATCTGCCCCACAAGCCTCTTAACGTTCTAATTCCTATACGACCAAGCAAGCACAGTTTTTAAAAACCATTAAAGCTGGGCTTAGTTTCGTGCTGCCATTTTCAGGTCTCTGCTAAGAGTGATTTTCGGGGTAGCGTAAAGCATCAGTGCTTTCAAGTATTGCTTTTATCCTCCTAACGCTGGACGACGAGCTCTCTTCCTTAACAATTTTAAAAGTACCGAGGTCTGCCGTATTCGCTGCATGAGGACCGCCACATATCTCTTTAGAGAATTTCCCCATCGAATACACCTTTACCTTTTGACCATACTTACTCTCGAATAACCCAATAGCCCCTGTGTTCTGCGCTTCTTCCAGTGTCATCTCTTCGGAGATAATTTCAACGCCCTCGGCAATCGCTTCGTTGACAAGCCTCTCGGTTGCCGCGATTTCCTCTACCGTCATTTTGCGATGGAAAGAAAAATCAAAACGCAGCCTCCCAGCCGTTATATTGCTGCCCTTTTGTGCTACCTCTTCGCCGAGCACCTTTCGCAATGCAGCATGTAGAAGATGAGTTGCCGTATGCAAATTAGCTGTATGCGTAGAATGATCCGCTAAGCCGCCTTTAAACTTTTGGGCTGCTCCAGCTTGGGATAATTCTCTATGCTTCTGAAAATTTTCTTTAAATCCTTCCAGATCGATGACGATAGAACGCTCTTTTGCCAGTTCCATCGTCAGTTCGATGGGGAACCCGTACGTATCGTAAAGTTTGAATGCTGCTCTGCCATCTAGTTGATCATTCTCCAACGAAATCGTAAGCTTGTCGAACTCACGAAGTCCCTGCGAGAGTGTTTTCTGAAAACGTGCTTCTTCCGCTTGGAACTCCCTAATAATCTTATCGCGGTTCCTTTGCAATTCCGGATATATGAGCTCGTATTTCTCAATTACTGCGTTAGCGACATTTGCCAAATTGCCTTCCTGAATACCCAATTCCATTGCGAATCGAAGAGCCCGACGAATTAATCTGCGCAGTACGTATCCTTGGTCGACATTAGACGGGGTAACGCCATACGTATCACCCAGGATAAATACGGCCGTCCGGGTATGATCCGCAACGATTCGATACGCTTTGGGCTGATCTACATATGTCGCCTCCGACAATGCTGCAATTTGAGCGAATATCGAAGTAAATAGATCACTATCGTAGACAGTTCCGCCATTCAATGCAATTAATACTCTCTCTAAGCCCATTCCCGTATCGATGTTTCTTTGATCAAGCGGCTCAAACTGGCCATCTGCCCTTTTGTTGTATTGCAAGAAGACATTTGTTCCAGAATTCGATATAACGCCCACAACCGCAGGCTGGTGAACAGGAAGGACCACAACGTTCTTTATCCGAAATGATGAAAATTTCTGTATCAGGACCGCAAGGACCTGTTTGACCTGCTGGGCCCCACCAATTATCGGCTTTGGGTAGGAAGAAAATTTCTTTCTCATCTTGACCTAATTCACGCCAAATGTCATACGACTCCTGATCACGAGGAGCATCAGCATCCCCTTCGAACACGGTAACCGCAATTTTTTGCTTGGGAATTGCGAGCCATTCGGGGGATGTGACGAACTCCCAACTCCACGCAATCGATTCTTGCTTGAAATAATCTCCCAGTGACCAGTTGCCCATCATTTCAAAAAAGGTGCAATGGGTATCATCACCGACTTCGTCGATGTCAACAGTACGTATGCATTTCTGAATATTAGTTAGCCTCGTTCCAGAAGGATGCTTTTCTCCAAGCAAATACGGTATCAGGGGGTGCATCCCAGCTGTCGTAAACAGAACTGTTGGATCGTTATCGGGTATAACAGAAGCACTTGAAATGACTTCATGACCCTTGGCTTGGAAAAACCGAATAAACTTCGTTCTAATTTCATCGGATGTATACAATTTCATCAATATTACCCCGTTCCATTCCGATTTTTTACAACAAAAAAACCGCCCCAAATATTGGGACGATTTTAATCGCGGTACCACCCAAGTTATTGTCCTCGCGCATAGCGAAACAATCAGCTCTTGTTGACTATAACGAGTCAAACCGGCGGGCATTAACCGCACTCCTGAACCGGCAACATACTAAGTTTCGTAGGATTTCACACCAAAACTTCCCTCTCTGAACGAAACGTAGCATATTTTGTTCATTCATTGATTTCATTTGTATCATTTCCTAATTATTGTTATTGTAGCCAGTTAGAATTCAGATGTCAATCGTGTATATTAGCAACCTGCATAATACTCGAAAAACCCACTCGTAATTAACGTAAACTGCCCGTTAGTTCAATAAAAAGAACGCTCCCGCGCCTTCGCTTTGGCTACGTCCTCCTCATTATATTCCATTTCCAATCACCAATTAAAGAACGTACGCGGGTAGCATGTAGTGCTTAAACAGGGGACTTATCTTAACCTAAGCACTAAGAAAATACTTTATTTTCACCGGACAGAATTTTCCTTCGATCAACTCTATCTCACTCCACTGTCACACTCTTGGCGAGATTGCGGGGCTTATCTACATCGTTTCCTTTGGCCAAGGATGCGTAGTAGGCCAGCAGTTGAAGCGGAATAACCGAGAGGGCAGGCGTCAACAGGGATAGGGTTCTTGGCAGGTAGATGGCGGCATCCACGAATTCAGACAGCTCTTCATTTCCCTCCAGCCCAATTCCGATGACATAAGCCCCTCTGGCTTTAACTTCCTTGATATTGCTTAATGTCTTCTCCAGCAGTTCCTCCTGCGCAGCCAGAGCGATTACCGGGACTCCTTCCTCGATCAAGGCCAGCGTTCCATGCTTAAGCTCGCCGGCAGCGTAGGCTTCTGAATGAATGTAAGAAATTTCCTTCAATTTCAAGGACCCTTCCTGGGCAATAGCAAAATCGAGACCTCGGCCAATGAAGAATAAGCTATTATGAGCCGCAATTTGCTTCGCAAATGACTCCATCTTAGCGGATTGTTGAAGAATATTCTCAACCTGCTCCGGCAGCTCTTGTAATGCCGCTATCGTCTTGCGAAGATCTGCCGCCTCAATTGTACCCAACACCTCGGCTAAGTATAATCCGAACAGATAGAAAGCAATTAATTGGGAAGTATAAGCTTTCGTTGAAGCAACGGCGATTTCCGGTCCCGCCCATGTGATGATCACGTCATCTGCTTCTCTGGCAACGGAGCTGCCGACCACATTGGTAATGGCCAGTACCCGGGCTCCTTGTCTTTTGGCCTCCCGTAGGGCGGCCAGCGTATCGGCTGTTTCCCCCGATTGGCTCACCACTACAACCAGCGTATCCTTCGTAATAATGGGAGAGCGATAACGATATTCCGATGCTACATCAGCCTCTACCGGAACTCGAGCCAGCCGTTCAATCACGGATTTTCCAACCAAACCGGCATGATAGGCCGTTCCGCATGCGACTACATGAATATTACGAATGCTTCGGATTTGATCCTCAGTCATCCGGATTTCATCAAGCACAATCTTACTTCCATCAGCATTAATCCGGCTTCCCATCGTGTCCCGATAAGCTTTGGGCTGCTCGTGGATTTCCTTCAGCATGAAGTGATCGTATCCGCCTTTTTCCGCAGTGGCGATGTCCCAATCGACATAAAATAATTCCCGGGAAATAATATCTCCCTCTAAAGTCATTAATTCGACATCATCTCTCGTCAAAACGGCCATTTCCCCATCGTTCAAAATGTAAATATCCCGAGTGTATGCCAAGACAGCGGGGATATCCGAGCCAATAAAATTCTCTCCTTGGCCGACGCCAATAATCAATGGGCTCGCTTGCCGGACTGCCACCAGCTTATCCGGTTCGTATTCCGTAATTACTCCAAGAGCATACGCTCCGCGAAGACGTTGGACCGCCTTCTGCACCGTCCGGACAATATCGCCATCATATAACTCAGCAATCAGATGGGAAATAACTTCCGTATCCGTCTCGGAGACAAAACGATGTCCTTTACCGATCAGTTCTTCTTTCAAAGAGAGATAATTTTCAATAATACCGTTATGAACGACGGAAAATTTCATCGCATTGTCGGTATGGGGGTGAGAATTAACATCTGAGGGCTTCCCATGAGTGGCCCATCGGGTGTGTCCGATTCCCACGCTCCCATTCAGAGGATCTTCCTGCAGCCGGGATTCCAATACGGCCAGACGCCCCTTCGCCTTCTTCACCTCCAGTCCGTTCGAGGTAAAGACAGCTACGCCTGCAGAATCGTACCCCCGGTACTCCAGCTTCTTAAGGCCGTCCAGCAAAATGGTTTGCGAATTCCGATCTCCAATGTATCCTACAATTCCGCACATAAATAAGATCCCCTCTCGATATGTTCGTCTTCTGACGATTGTCAAAGAATGCATAGCTTAAGCTAGAGGGTGCGATTCTCGCATCCTCGCCTTGCCTTCACTATGGAATCAAGATGGACTCTTGTTCACCCGGTCACCCGGATGGTTTGCCGTCCAACTTACGGCAGTTGATGGCTGCCGGAAGGTCCCCGCCGAAAACTTCGAACACCTTCACCTCGTCAACTTGCCGGCTTTATCCCCTGAATCATTAAGATGATCCCGGGAATCTCCGCAGCCTGCACAAGTTCTGGCGCTATTGAAATTGCTGCTTCTGCCCACCTTTCTACATATGAGTAAAAAATCTAATATACATAATATTGATTTTTGTGTCCCAAAGCAACTCTCTTAACAAAATTATTGAAAAAACGGTAGATTAGTCGCAGCTAATTATCCGCCTTTTCCACCAAAATTATTAAATAGATTAACCGCCTATTCCCCATGTTTCCGAAGCTTTGTCCATGTCTCACAGCATCTAATTTTTCTCGTCCCATACTCTACTTTGGATTCATTTCTTACTTCTATTGTCCTATAGTCTCATTTAGACAAAAATATCGGGTCACTCGTATTCAGCTCAAGTAGGACTTTGGGGATGCAGAGATCACACTGTGGTAGAAAGCATCTACGTTACTCGTATCCATCCCTTGCGTAGTCATAGCTCTATTTAGGTCGTGATGATGGATTAACGGTTTTTTATGCTTAGTAGGAATCCACAGTCAAAAAAAGCCCTGCGCGGCCCGGGAATAGGTCCCTTAGACTCGCAGCAAGGCTGATCTTGTCTTTATAAGTATATTGGATTAGACCTGGATCTTAATAAAATCAATTAAAACTAACATAACTCCTTACGGATGACCTCCGCAATTTGGTTGCCGTAGTCCTCAATCAGAGCTTTATCCGGACCTTCTACCATGACCCGCACCAGCGCCTCGGTACCGGAGGGACGAACCAGAACCCGGCCGTCTTCTCCGAGCTTCGCCTCCACCTCTTGAATGGCTTGTGCAATAGACTCATTCCCAGCCAGCTTGCTCTTGTCCGTTACCTTCACATTGATCAGCACCTGAGGGAATTTCTGCATCTTAAGCTTTAACTCGCTTAATTTTTTGCCTGATTGAATAACGGTATCCACAAGCTGCAGAGCGGACAGCATTCCATCTCCGGTCGTATTGTAGTCCAACAGAATGATATGGCCGGACTGCTCGCCGCCGATGTTGTAACCGCCCTTGCGCATTTCCTCCATCACATAGCGGTCCCCGACAGCCGTCTGTGCTGTATTGAATCCAAGCTCTCTGGCCGCTTTGAAGAAGCCCAGATTGCTCATCACGGTAGTTACCACCGTATTTTGCTTCAATCGGCCATCCAGCTTCATCGCTTCGCCGATTATCGTCAGTATATAATCTCCATCCACCTCTTCGCCCTTATCATCAATGGCAATAAGGCGATCGGCGTCCCCGTCGAAGGACAAGCCTAGATCGGCACCGTGACGCAGAACTTCCGCAGCCAGCGCTTCAGGGTGGGTGGAGCCGCACCGGTCGTTGATATTCACTCCGTTAGGCGCATCTCCGATGCTGATTACCTCTGCCCCCAGCTCCCGGAAAATCTTGGGCGCCAGCTCATAAGCTGCGCCATGGGCGCAATCCAATACGATCTTCAAACTGGAGAAGGACGATTTGACAGTTGTCTTAATATAGTTGGAATACTCATATTTAGCTTCCTCATCATCCGTAACGGTGCCCACATTCGCCCCCGTCGGCCGGGGGAGCTGGTCTTCCCCGGCTTCCAGCAGCTTCTCAATTTCGAGCTCCGTCTCATCGGACAGCTTGAAGCCATCACCGCCGAAGAACTTAATCCCGTTGTCCTCAACCGGATTATGAGATGCCGAGATCATGACCCCGGCGTCCGCCTTAAGCTTGCGGGTCAAATACGCGACCCCCGGTGTTGTAATCACACCAAGCCTAATTACATCCGCTCCGATAGAGAGCAAACCGGCAACCAATGCAGCCTCCAGCATAGGGCCGGAAATGCGTGTATCCCGGCCGATCAGTACTTTAGGACGGTTCACCTGCCCCGCGAGTACGAAACCTCCGCAGCGGCCAATCTTGTAGGCTAGCTCCGGGGTAAGCTCTTCATTCGCAATCCCCCGGACTCCGTCCGTGCCAAAATATTTCCCCATATATAATTTCTCCTCTTATTAGCTTAATTAATGTTTCTTCCTTCACTTGCTACTTTTCTTTAACTTCAACCGTTGCCTTGATTTCCTGCTGTTCTGCAGCTTTCTTAATGAAAGGCGGCAAATTCAAGTTAATCGGCAATTCGTATTGACCCGGCGGAAGATTGCTGACATCGACAACAGCTTGCAGGTCCGCTGCTTTCATCTGATTGAGCAGCTCGGGCGCTCCTTCCAGCGTGACATCCAGCTTTCCGGTTTCCGGAGTCACCAGATTAGCGACCAGGTTGTCCCCGACTCCAACTATCTCTATCTTGTGATTGGTAAAGGTCCGTGTCGCCGAAGGGGCGATTTCCACCGCAACCTCCACTTTCGTCGGATTGAGATTAATGATCTGGGCTTTCGGAACAAGATCGAGCGTTATCGTTTTGGACTCGTGCATGCCCGTCAAATCGATCTGCGGTCCTTCGTAAAATTCCATCTGGTCCAGGACCTCTTGAGGAGCGAATACCGTAACCTGCTCTACGCTCTGCTTCACCGACAACACGCTATATCCCGGATCCGGCTGGCCGACAAGCTTGATCTGCAGAGGCATCAGCTTGAACGGACTGGTCACCGGAACCTCCACATCCACTACTCGCGGGCTTACCTCGAGATCGTCCATCGGATTCCCGTCCTTGTCGTATACCGTTAATGTAACCTGCTTGCTCACTGATGAGTTGGCTCCGTCCACGTTGACTTCGGCCCGCGCCGAATCGACATCGTCCAGACGACTTTCAGGCACGGTTACATATACACGGCTCGGGGAGACAATGGGATTCCCCACTTTAAACCCTTCTGCAGGTATCCCTACAGGAGTTATTATAACATCCACTTCTTTCATTTGCTTCTCTTCGATGACCACTCTGACCGCTTGGGGAATAATCTCCGCGGTTACGTTATCCGGCAGGCCCGAAGAATGAAGGAAGACGGTGTACGTTCCGGACGAATATTTGGTCAAATCCGCCTTGACCTTGAAGGATTTGATAGAGGCCTTCTTCAAATCCGAGGGCTTCCCTCTGAGGATAACGGCGACTTCCGAAGGATCTATCAAGGAAACCTTATATTGGCTTTCATCATATTCCGCTTCAATTTTCACATTGTTGTATCTTAAATCACCGGTCAGATTGCTTACCGATCCACCGGGGCTCTGCACATCGATGCTGCGTACAACAGCCCATAACAGTACTCCGAGCAGAAGGGCGATGATTTTAACGACGGTATTATTTCTCAGCCATTTATCCATTCTGCTTCCGCCCCCATTTCCAGAAGGAGCCCCTCTTGGCTTTAGCCGGTGTCTTTAACTCCTCGTACAGTTTGGAGATCAGCGACTCCTCCTTGATATCTCTCACGACCAGACCGTTAAGGGCAAGCGAGATCTGGCCCGTCTCCTCCGACACGACAACACTGATCGCATCCGAGACTTCACTCATTCCTATCGCCGCCCGGTGCCGGGTACCCAATTCCTTGCTTATAAACGGATTTTCAGAAAGCGGCAGATAGCATCCCGCCGCCATAAGCCGGCTTCCGCGAATAATTACTGCGCCATCATGCAGGGGGGTATTCGGAATGAAAATGTTAATCAGCAGCTCGGCACTGATTTCCGATTCGACCCGTGTCCCGGACTCGATATATTCGTTCAATCCCGTCTGTCTTTCGAACACGATTAAAGCGCCGATCCGCCTGCGGGATAAATTCATGATGGTCTTCATGATCTCGCTGATGATTCGGTTAATCTCCTGATTCTCCTCGTTCGATGAACGGCTGAACAGCTTCCCGCGGCCCAACTGCTCCAAGGCGCGTCGAAGCTCAGGCTGGAAAATGATCAGAACGCCCATCACCCCGAACGTAAACATCTGATTCATCATCCACTGCAGAGTGTTCAACTGAAACCAGAGACTAATGCCCCAGGCAATGAACACCACGATAATCCCTTTCAACAGTTGAATCGCACGCGTGCCCCGAAGAAGGAGAATTAATTTATAAATTACGTAGCTTACAATCGTTATATCGACTATATCTTTAATGGAATCTTTGAGCGTTAGGTCGGTAAAGTAATCCATTAGCGTTCCCCCATTGGAACCGAGTAAAATCAGCGGATTCCTTTGTCTCTTTATATTAAATCATATCATATTTTCAACAAAAAACCTCCCCTTTATGAAAATAAGTGGGAGGTTGGAAAGCCACACCGGCAATCACTTGGAAAACAAGGAGAACGCTTCATTCAATTTAAACCACAGCCAGCCAAGCGCTTGGTCAATTTCTTTGATTTGGCCGGATATGGTAGCCGTTGAAGCCAACTGATAGCTTCCGTCAACGACCACTACGCTTCCCTCGACATCCCCTTCAATCTGGATATTGCCGTTCTTCACCATTAAGTCGCCCACTATGGTATGTCCGGCCGGCACATACACGGTGTTTCCTTTAATCACCACTTGGTCGAGGTTCTTTCCCTTGACGACGAAATCCGTATCCTGGTTCCAAAGGGTTAGAAAGCTGCTCAGCATGACAAGCAAAAAAACGGAGGCTACAGATATGGCTGGATGGCGTTTAATCCAATCGATCCAACGATTTGTCTTTCTTGATTCCGGGAGGCTGGCCATAATTCGGCTGGTCAAGCCGTCAGGTGCAGAGATGCGAGGCATCGACCGGATCATCGCTTCGGCGCGCTCCATCTGCTTAAACCTTTGCTTGCAGTCAGGGCATGCTATAAGATGCTCTTTCAACTCAAGCGACTCAGCCCTGTCTAGATTCCCATCCAAATAGTCGTGAATCCATCGGAGGGCTCCCTTGCAATCCATATTGAACTGCCCCTTTCCTCCATTGTTTATTACCATACGAAACAAACTACAGAATGTTTCATTTTTTAATCGCCAAATTCCGGTGACAATCTTTTACGTAAATATTCACGTCCCCGATGTACCCTTGTCTTTACGGTCGTTACAGGCATATCCAACACTTCCCCGATTTCCTGCAGCGACAGATCGTGCAAATAACGGAGGATTACAACCGATTTATATTTTTCCGGCAGCATGTCGATGGCTGAACGAATTTGCTGCTGAGTTTCGGACAGAAGAATCTGCCCTTCCGGTGAAACATCATCACTAGGCAGCATTGAATACCAATCAGCGCCTTCCCCGTCCGGCATTTCCGCATCTAAAGAGTAATTTGCTTTGCGCTTGCGCAGTTGGTCAATACATAAGTTGGTGGCAATCCGGTAAATCCAGGTGGAAAACTTCTGTTTTTCATCATACCGGTGCAAATTTTTATATACGCGCAGAAAAGTCTCCTGAACAATATCCTCAGCGGCATGGGCTTGGCTAAGCATGCGATAGGCCAGATGATAAATTCTATCTTTATATAGGTCCACTAACTCCGCGAATGCTTTGCGGTCTCCATTGCGGGACAGCTCAGCTAGTCGCGTTTCCACATAATTCACTGCCATTCCCCCAGCAAGCGGCGCCTCAATATGAACGCAGCTTAATTGCATAACAGCATCTTTGCCCGACCCGCTCCATTCCCAAGGATGACAAGAATGGTCTTCATCATGTGACTCTATCCTATTGGCAAGGCAAGGATCCTTATAAACACTTCAACTAGTATCGTAATCGAATTTATCCAAAAAAGCAAAATAAAAAGTCGGGCACCCGAAGGCTCCCGACTCCACTGTAAAAAAGGGTTTCTAGATGAGACCAGTGCCCGGTCTTAACCCGTATTGCGCATTCCTGCGGCAATTCCGTTAATGGTCAGAAGCACTTCACGCAGCAGCGTTGGGTCGTCTTCCTGTTTCTCCCGAATTGCCCTTAACTCTGTAAGCAGTTCTACCTGCATATAGCTTAGAGGATCGACATAAGGATTCCTCAGGCGAATAGACTCTTGGAGGTTAGGGTCATTATCCATAATTTCTTGCTGCCCGGTTATAAGCAGAAGAATCTTCGATGTTAATTCATATTCTTCCCGAATTAGTTCATAAATACGCTCGGCGATGGACGGATCCTTCACCATTCTTCCATATTCCTTAGCAATATTCAAATCGGCTTTGGCTAGTGCCATCTGCAAATTATCGATGGTCGTGCGGAAGAACGGCCATTTCTGATACATCTCCCGAAGCGTGGCCAGATTCTCGGGTTTGTCGTTATAGAAGCTCTGCAAGCCGGTTCCCGAAGCATACCACGCAGGGAATAAATAACGGCATTGTGTCCATGCGAATACCCATGGAATTGCCCGCAAATCTTCGAACCGGTCACTGTTGCTTCTCTTCGATGGGCGCGAACCGATGTTCAATTCCCCAATCTCCTTAAGCGGGGTAGACTCTCTGAAGAAGGTCAGGAAGTCCTTGTCCCTGAAGACCAGGTCCTGATACTTGTTCAGGGAAGCTTGCGAAATCTGCTCCATAATCTCTTCCCACTCGGAGGCGCAAGCCTCATTCTGTGAAAGCTTGGCGTACATTCCTACTTTAATTAAAGCAGAGGTTGCCTGCTCCAGACTCCGGTAGGCAATGCCTTTAACGGAATATCTCTGGGAGAGAACTTCTCCCTGCTCCGTAATCTTGACACCGGCGCCCAGCGTCTGAGGCGGCTGAGCCATAACACTCCGGTACAGCGGCATTCCGCCCCGGCCCAGAGCTCCACCCCGGCCATGGAAGAACTTCAATTTGATATCAAATTGGTTAGCCATCTCGGTGATGTTCTCCAGAGCAGAACGAAGCTCCCAATTAGCGGTTAATACTCCGCCATCTTTATTGCTGTCGGAATATCCTAGCATGATTTCCTGGAGCGGGTTCAAGTCGTCCAAGCTGGCCCGGTAAGCCGGAATTTCGAACAGTGTTCGCATGATTTCCGGAGCCGCGTGCAAATCGTCCACCGTTTCAAACAACGGAACCGGCTGCAGTGTGCACAGAACCTTGCCGTCCTTCTCACGACGATATAATCCGACTTCCTTGCTGAATACCATAACTTCCAACAAATCACTGGCCGATTCCGTCATACTGATCAGGTAGCTGGAGATGCAATCCTGGCCGAAGAGAAGCTGTGCTTCTTTGACCGTCTTAAACACGTCCAAACATTCCTGGGTAGACTCGGAATAATCCATGTAAGGAGAAGTAATCAGCCTGGGATCATTCAACACTCCGGTGAGAAGCTCAACCTTCGCGGCTTCATCTAATTCTGAGTAGTTGGAGACTATACCCATGCGTGCAAGAACCTCGGTCATCGCGGATTCGTGTTCTCTGCTGTGCTGTCGAATATCCAGCTTCGCCATATGGAAACCGAATAGCTCCACTTGTCTGATCAGCTTCAGCAAGTAATGATCCGCTACAAAGTCCGCATAATGATTCCTCAGGCTCCGCTCAATGATCTCCAGATCCTGGATAAACTGCTTCGGTGACGAATATTTACCTTCCTCTTCCGAATTACGGCTGCCCGTATTGTGGATCTTCTCCAGCATATAGGTCAGTTTAACCCGATAAGGCTCTTTCTCATTGCGCCAAGGTTCTTCCTTCTTTAATTGTACGAGGGAACGGTCCTCCTCGATCGATTGCAGCAATTCATCCGTAACGCTGACGATATTTTTGCTGAAGGTCATATGACTGGCCATCGTACGCAGCGCCTCTTCATATTTGGCCAGGGCTACTTCACGGTGCATAAGTAAAGTTTGCCACGTTACGTTCGCCTTAACCGATGGGTTACCATCTCGGTCGCCACCTATCCAGGAGCCAAATCTTAGAAAATTAGGGACATGCCAATTTTCACCCGGGTAGTATTTCTCCAGGCAGCGCTCCACTTCTGCATACACATTCGGAAGCACATCGAACAAAGTTTCGTCGAAATAATATAATCCATTGCTCACTTCATCCAGAACCGTCGGCTTCCGGTCGCGAAGCTCATCGGTTTGCCATAAAGTCAACACTTCGGCCAACAATCTGTCGCGAAGCTGCTCCCGCTCCCGTACGGTAAGCATGGGATTATCCAGTTCCATTACATCGTCGGAAATCCGGCGGTGAATATCCAATACGGCTCTTCGTGTAGCCTCCGTAGGATGGGCAGTGATCACCAGCTCCAAAGAGATACGGCCCATAATTTCCAGTACGTCGTCTACGGCCAGATTCCTTTCTTTAAGCTCTTTAACCGCGCTTTCGATCGATCCCGGCTGGATAGACTCTCCCGCAGAACGCTCATAATCCTTCTTGCGGCGAATCCGGTGATTTTGCTCGGCAATATTGACTAATTGGAAATAAATGGCGAACGCCCGGATGACCTGGTGGCGAATATCCGGATCGAACGATTTGATCGTTTCTTTAATTTCGTTGTAAACCTCCCGATCAAATTGCGTTCGCAATGTCTTGCTCATCTCTCTGATCTTCTCAACGATTTCAAGCAGCTCATTCCCGCCCTGATGCACTAATACATCGCCTAGTATATTTCCTAGAAAGCGGACATCTCTGCGAAGTAAACTGCTAGGTTGGTTCTTGGCTAGTGCATTCGTACTTTCCGACATCCAATTCACCTCATTTTTGTCATAACCTTAAGGAGCTTTCTCAACCGCGAACATTTCTTCACATTCATTTATTTTATCATAAAAATCCAGAATGAATATACATCTTTATAGATTTAGTGAAAAGTTCCAAGGATCCTTCTGTTTCGCACATATGAAAGAGACACCCCCGGGTGTCTCTTTCCAACGTCAATATGTTTTGCTTATTCGTGTTCGCTTTTCGCTTTTTGAATGATTTCGGCGTATTTGTCCAAAGTTTCTTTAACATCCTTCTTATCAATAACGACTTCACTCAGCGATTCGTTGATCGCCTTGTTCACATCCGCCCAATAAGGAACGTTAGGCAGCGGCTTGGCCACTTTCAAGCCCTCTTGAACCGCTTCGAAATACGGCTTCTGCCAATCCTCTACCTCGCCGTAAACATCGCTTCTAAAGGAAGGCCAACCCAACTTCGTAATCAATTGCTCTTGAACTTCTTTGGACATTAAATATTCCATAAATTCCAGCGCCAGCTCTTTGTTAGACGATCCGACCGGAATCCCCATTACTTCTCCGCCCAACGTTTTAACTGCGCCTTCGGGGCCGCTGAAGCCGGCATTCGCTTTAATCTCGGTCTTGCCGCCGTCTTTAACGATAATATTCACGCCAAACGGCCAGTTAGGCGCATAGTATACGGATTCGCTTGCCAGGAAGCTGTTTGTCGAGCTGAAGCTTGCTTTTAACGTATCTTCGGATAGATAAGGCCACAGCTCCTGCAGGTAAGTATAGGCCTTAATCGTTCCTTCGTCATTTAATACAAGCGGATCTCCACCGGCTTGACGAATAAATTCGACGATTTCTATCACATCGCCGGTCAGTTTGATTTTCAGGGCGACTCTTCCGAGCTGCTCCTTCTCTTTCAACGTCTTTGCAACATGAAGAAGCTCGTCCCAGGTTTTAGGCGCCTCTAGCCCATACTGCTGGAATTTGTTTTCGTTATAATAATTGATTTCAACGTTTGGTCTATAGGGCAGGAAGTAAGTTTTACCATCAAATTCTCCCGCTGTCACCAATCCTTCGATCGCTTCACCGGGAATTTTGTCCTTATAAGCGGACAAGTCTTCCACGAGCCCTTTGGAAACAAGAAGCGATGTATTATTCACGTCTTGGGCAATTAAGTCGATTTCCATCTTGTTAGCCTGCTTCATGGCCTCCAGCTTTTTCACAACATCCTGGGCCTCTACCTGCAGCGCTTCGATTTTCGCATTATGCTTCTTTTCGAAAGCGGGAATAATGTCCTGCTTCATAACCGCCCATTCTTCTTCACTTAATGCCATCGTCACCGTGAGCTTTTTAGGCTGCTCTCCCGATGCTCCGGATCCTTCGGACGAAGGTGTCGAGTTCTTGGCGCAACCTGCGACGACCCCGGATACCATAACTGTTGTGAGACCTACAGCCAGTAGCTTGCTCATATTGCTTTTCATTCAGTAACCCCTCCGATGATGTATAATGTATTTTTTCCCGCTAAGAGCTGATATATCACCCTTTGACGGCGCCCCCTAAATAATCGGACTTCAAATATCTTTGGAAAATAAAAGTGATTATGAATACCGGAATAGCAAGTATCGTCGCATAAGCGGCTTGCTGGAAGAACCCTCCTCTCTCAACGTAATAGTAAATTTGAAGCGGCATTGTTTTCGTAGAGAGCGACAGATACAGCGCATAAGTAAAGTCGTTCCATGAGTTAAGCCAAACATACAAGGCGGCTACCGCTATTCCTTGCATGGCAACCGGAAGAATTATCCTGATCAGTGCCTGCATTCTGGTGGCTCCATCGACATAAGCCGCTTCTTCAAGTTCTATCGGAATGGAAGAGAAATTGGCGACCAGAATCCATGCCATGAACGGCAGCTGTCCGATTAGATGCGCCAACACCAATCCAATATCCGTGTCAAGCAGATTCCATTTCAGGAAAGTGACCGAAATAGGAAGGGCAATCCCTACAATAGGGAACATCTTCGTAAAGAAAAGTGTAAGGATATAGCCGTACTTCGCTTTGGTGCCCATTCGGGAAATGGCATACGATGCCGGCGCCACGATTAGAATCGCTATAATCATCGTAAGAGACGCTACCGTAAAGCTTTTTCTTAACGGCGGCCATAGGTTGCCCGATTCGAAAATTTGCTTCCAATGTTTAAAAGTCACCTCATGGATCAGAAAGGTCGGATGCTGCGTCAGTACTTCTCCGGGCTGGCTAAACGATATTTTCACCAGGATATATACGGGCGCGATCATAAGGAAACTTATAAAGATGACCGCCGCATAAAGCCCTGCTCTGGAAACCCAGCTTTTACTTGCCAACGTTCAGCCCCTCCCCTCTATCAACAAATTTGAGGTACAACAAGACGAATATGACGATAAGGAGAAGCAGTATGGTCGAAGCTGCTCCAGATGCGCTCAGATTGTTATAAGCGTACTCTTCGTAAGCGTATGTCGATAGGAACGGCACCGCTTTACCCACCAGTATTTGCGGCAATTCAAAAATCCGGAAGGAATCGACGGCCCGCAAAATGATCGTCATCGTAATCGTCGGCTTGAGCAGCGGCAGAGTCACGTTTCTGAAGGTCTGCCATTTCGATGCCCCATCGATGCTGCTTGCCTCATAGATCTCTTTGGAAATCGACTCCAGTCCCGCCAGAAGCAGCAGCACTACAATAGGGAGCACCTTCCACGTATCGGCGAAAGCTACAACAAACAGACTCTTCCAATCCCCGCTTGTCCAGTTGATGGGGACTTGAATCATACCAAGACGATACAGCAATTCATTCAAATAACCTTGGGTTCCGAATACGTAAAGCAGAGTAACCCCGGATACAAGGGTAGGGATACCCATCGGCATTAGCACCAAAGAGCGGATAATGCCCTTGCCCTTGAAGGTTTGCTTCAGAATTATGGCAATGCCAAGTCCCGCCGTAATCTGAATCGTCAAACCGATGACTGTGATCCCGATCGTGTTCCAGATTGCTCTGGAGAAGTTAGGCTTATTAAATAAGTACTGATAAACGGATAGTGTCCACTCTCCGGTCGACGGATCCTGGAAGCCCATCGAAATCGTCTTCAAGATCGGAATTATCGTAAATCCGAGAATGTATATGGAAAGCGGAAGGACAAATAATATTTCCAAATAATATTTTTTCATGAACCTCAACATGCATCACCTCGTCGGCTCGTCTACTTCTAATAATTCCTTCTGGCGAAATCTACAAATTTGAATTTATCCGGCGTATGCCTCGATTCCGTATATTGGAACAGAGTCGTATCATTTAAATAAACATAGTTCTGTACTACGACCACCATGTTGTAGTGATGCAAGTCCAAATATTGTTTATCTTCTTCCGTAGCTTCCTGAACGGATATCACCTTTTTTGCATATCCGATTTCCAGGCAGAGCGTTTTCTCAATATATTCGTATATCGATTCTTCACAGATCTTGATAGTCAGATCCGGCACACATTTCTTCTTGAAGTAATCTTTGTCCAGAATGATTCTTTCGTCGCCGATATGCCTTACCCGGACAACCTCCCATACTTCATCCTCTTCGTCTGTTTCTAACTGGGTGGCAAGGAACAGGTCCGGCTTAATGATTTTTAACTTCTCCACGACGGTTTTGGATGACCTTCCGAGCTGCTTGGACAATTCCTTAAAGCTGACCAAGCCTGAGATAGGGAAGTTAAATCGTTTGATCTCCAGTACGATGGAGCCCTTGCCGCGGATCTTCTGAATGTAGCCGTTTTGGGATAAAAGATTGAGCGCCTTACGTACCGTCTCCCGCGATGTATCATATTGAAGGACAAGCTCATTCTCCGAAGGAAGAAAGGTATTCGCTTCGTATTCTCCCTTCTCGATTTTTCCGATGACATCGCGATATATCATCATATACTTTTTGTTCATGGCGCCTCCTCGAACTTGTCATAGGTTTTCAAATGATAAACAATTGATTCATAGGGGCGTAAATTTAACCTTCGATAATCCATTGAAGAATCCTCATAGTTCGAAATTAATATTTCGCTTCTATAACCATCTAAATCAAGATCTGCCGGCAGCTCGAAGCTCGAACGTTTATTGGCAAAATTATTGATCACAAGCAATTTCTCTCCAGGGGCCGACCGAATATAGGCAAAAATATGCGGATCTTCCTTCAGAATGAGCCGGTAGTCGCCATCAATGATAATGTCATACTTCTTGCGGAGGTCGATCAGCTTCCGATAATGGTAGAAGACCGAGTCCTCATCCTCCAGTGCAGCTTCTACATTAATTCTTTTGTAGCTTGAAGCTGTCTTGATCCATGGAGTGCCTGTTGTAAACCCCGAATTTACGGATGCATTCCACTGCATAGGAGTTCGTGAATTATCGCGCGACCTTTTCTTGATGATCTCCATGATTTGCGGCTCGTCCTTGCCGGCGCTCTTCATTAATTCATACATGTTTAGGGTTTCCACATCGCGATAATCGTTTATATCGTCAAATTTCGGATCAATCATCCCGATTTCCTCTCCCTGATAGATAAAAGGAGTTCCTTGCATCATATGGATCGTCGTCGCGAGCATTTTGGCCGATTGTTTATGATACTCGCCGTCATCGGCATACCGTCCTACAATTCTGGGCTGATCATGGTTGCACCAGAACAACGCATTCCAGCCGCCGCCCTTATGCATCTCCACCTGCCAGTCCGACAGAACCTGCTTTAGGGCTACGAGATCGAAGTCTCCAAGCTCCCACTTCTCTCCATTCGGATAATCGACTTTCAAATGATGAAAATTGAATACCATATTCAGCTCTTGACGCTCGGGGTTCGTATATTTAATACAGTGGTCTATGGTAGTCGATGACATTTCTCCAACCGTGATCATCTTGTACTTGGAGAATACTTCCCGATTCATCTCATGCATCCATTCATGCACTCTGGGGCCGTCCGTATAATACTTCCTTCCGTCCCCGGAATCATCGTCCGGAAACCTTCGATCCTTCGAGATAAGATTAATGACGTCGAGTCTGAACCCTTCTACCCCTTTTTGAAGCCAAAAGTGCATGATATCGTAGACCTTCTGTCTGACCTCATCATTCTCCCAGTTTAAGTCCGCTTGTGTCTCATCAAACAGATGCAAATAATAGGCGCCCGTTTGTGGATCGAATTTCCAAGCAGATCCTCCAAATTTAGACTGCCAGTTGTTCGGTTTTTTACCATCCTCTGTCTTCTTCCATATATAGTAATTTCTATACGGATTGTTTTCCGATTGACGAGACTGCTTAAACCATTCATGCTCTGTTGAAGTATGATTGACTACAATATCCATAATGATTTTAATGTTTCTCCGGCGAGCCTCTTGAACTAAATGTTCGAAGTCCTCCATCGTCCCATATTTCTCGTCAATACGGTGATAATTGCTTATATCATACCCATTATCCCTTTGGGGGGATTCATAGATCGGAGTTAACCAAATGACGTCGATTCCCAATTTGACGAAGTAATCCAACTTCTGAATAATACCGTTGATGTCGCCAATTCCGTCTCCGTTGGAGTCCATAAAGCTTTTCGGATAAATTTGATAAATCGTACTTTTCTTCCACCAGGCGCTCTCCGGCCTCTTGTTTAAATGCAATGCAATCCATCCTTTAGTTAATCGTGCTAAGTATTCATCGAAATGAAATCATGTATATACATGATTTTCCTTAAAAATATAATAAAATGACAATATAATGATCGAATTAAATCAAACATGTATATACAGGTTCGATTATATTATAAGGAGCGACATTTGACAATAAAATAATTCAGGAAAAAAATAACGATCTGTCGCAACAGGTCAATTAAAAATAAAAAACTCCTTATCGGATAAGGAGTTTTAAACATTGCGGAATCTGAACTTCGCTTTGTCTCGGTATGGAACAAGCAGCTTCCAATTAAATAAAAAAACCTTGCTATCTAAGCAAGGTTCACTTCGTTATCTTTGGAAGCGGGTGATGGGAATCGAACCCACGCTACCAGCTTGGAAGGCTGGAGTTCTACCATTGAACTACACCCGCATGATAACCCACAATGATGAGTCTTGTTGTGGGAGTCATGACATAAATATCGGGACGACACGATTTGAACATGCGACCCCCTGGTCCCAAACCAGGTGCTCTACCAAGCTGAGCTACGTCCCGAAGATGTTATATCGCCGCATGAAGAAAGTGGCGTGCCCTGAGAGATTCGAACTCCCGACCTTTTGATTCGTAGTCAAACGCTCTATCCAGCTGAGCTAAGGGCACTTATTGGAGCGGACGACGGGATTCGAACCCGCGACCCTCGCCTTGGCAAGGCGATGCTCTACCACTGAGCCACGTCCGCATTTTCAATCACGCATTCTAATATAACAAGTTTTCTTAGAAAAGTCAAGTGTTTATTTGAATGCGCGTGGAGGGACTTGAACCCCCACGGTCTCCCGCTAGATCCTAAGTCTAGTGCGTCTGCCAATTCCGCCACACGCGCATATCAAATGGTGAGCCATGGAGGACTCGAACCTCCGACACCCTGATTAAAAGTCAGGTGCTCTACCGACTGAGCTAATGGCTCGCATTCTTCCGACAATAATCGGAATACTCGGCTAAGCTTATCTGCTTAAGAGTAAAATGGCTGGGGATCCAGGATTCGAACCTGGGCATGACGGAGTCAAAGTCCGTTGCCTTACCGCTTGGCTAATCCCCATTATAAAAGAACTGGTGCCGTCGAGAGGACTTGAACCCCCAACCTACTGATTACAAGTCAGTTGCTCTACCAATTGAGCTACAACGGCTAATAGTATGTCCATACCACCGAAAATTATACAGTGGTGGACGCTGACGGGATCGAACCGCCGACCCTCTGCTTGTAAGGCAGATGCTCTCCCAGCTGAGCTAAGCGTCCAAAATAATGACCCGTACGGGATTCGAACCCGTGTTACCGCCGTGAAAGGGCGGTGTCTTAACCGCTTGACCAACGGGCCAGACTGAAGCTTCCAACCGGGCTCGAACCGGTGACCTCATCCTTACCATGGATGCACTCTACCTACTGAGCTATGGAAGCATGGCTCCCCGAACAGGACTCGAACCTGTGACAACTCGGTTAACAGCCGAGCGCTCTACCAACTGAGCTATCAGGGAACGTTCGCTTGGCAACGTCCTTCCGCATCGGTTGTGCCGCTTCTCGAAACTCTTCAAGGTCGGCATCGGAATCCACTGCTTGGGCCGGGCCAGCTTCTTGGCTTTCTTCGTTCAAAGATTCCGCACACTCTCCTTCGGGAGAGATGAAGTCTTCTTTGAAGTAACCGCTTGGCAACGTCCTACTCTCCCAGGACCCTTCGGTCCAAGTACCATCGGCGCTGGAGGGCTTAACGG
>NZ_JBHTIU010000060.1:0-34067 GCF_042677205.1 Paenibacillus residui | reverse complement strand
AGAGAGGAATTGTATACATGGTTATTTTTTTATGGTGCGGACTCCGGAATTAGGGGGCCTAGCCGTAATCGCTTTAGAATCAGGTATTGCGCGGCTTTTACCAAAAAAGACCTGCGGTTTTGCCCGTCTTTTACGCTATCCGGCGTGTGACAGGGGTTGAAAGATCGCAATCCGACTTATGGGATTAACCCTTATCTCATGGGCCGGGTTGCAATCACCGGGTACCGTATTTCTTCGGACCGTTATCCTGCTCTCCTTGGTAACTGGCGCGCTGTCCCATATCTCTCTCCTCGTTCTTTGTCTGTTATACCAACGGCTCAGTAACGACCGGACACCATTTTTCCCTTCCATTGGACTATTATCCCCATCACTCAGAAGCTCCGGATTAGAATCGGGCTCATATAAGAAGATGTGCAGGTACAGGGCCGGTCTGAATGGAATCAAGCGGGATAGGACTAAGACCAAGGCAGCGGCCTCAAGCCTTTCTGAGGAGAGGGGATAACGGTCGAAAGCAGACTTGATTAGTCGATCCATGCATTAGCGTTTGAATCCAACGGGCAGTGCTATTAGATCAAGACCGCAACTCCATTTTCCGAGCATCCAACCGGCTGTCATGCACATACCGTAATGATCGGAAAGGTGTATATCGGGATGCGTATCACTAAGAACGCCAGCGACGCTTTCTGATTAAGGGGGATAACAGTCCAAAGCGGCTAAGAGGGGAGTTCCGTCCATAAGACGGAACAAGAAGAAGGAAGGTAATCAAATTATAGCGGGAAAAGAAAAAGGCGGGCTTAGGCCCGCCATATCTCGTTTTACTTCAAATTTACGTGCCCGTTCAGGCTTTCGGAAGCTCTACCCACTGATAGGGCGTTTCCAAAGCCTTGAGGCCATATTCGATGATGGTGATGATTGCAATCGTATCAGATGGATCTACGGTAGGCTGACCGGTGTTGAAAAACTGCACCAGATTACGGATAAACAGGCCGAAGAAATCCGATTCCGGCTTCAGATGGACCGATTGGCCTGAAGAGTACCCCAGCGCCAGGCTGAACGGGCTATTGGCAAAATGGTGAATGGACGCCTGCCTGCCGTCTGCAAATTCGATAATCAGGGCAGGGAACGATGGGGTTCCGGTTGCCATGACCCTCGTCGGGGCGTTCCCCATCATGGAAACGATCGGTTCGATCTGATGGATCGAATAATTGGCGAACGTTCCCGGCCCCATACTGCAGATAGTTTCGATCCCTTGTCTGTCCGCCTCGACATACTCGGTGGCGAAACGCAAAGCTGAGGACGAGTACAAGGGGGTGCCGTGCTTGGCGGCGGTGTCGAACAGAAGCTGAGCTGTAGCCCGGTCCGGGGCAAATGTTTTGTCCACGTAAGTCGGTTTGCCGGATTTCAGGGCAGGGATTGCCAGCTCTTCATGAAACTCCGGATGGTCGGGGGAAAGCACGATCAAGTAATCGCTCTTGTCAACGACCGCTTCGATGGAATCGAGCAGCTCGACCCCCATGTTCCGGCACCAGGTGGCGTTATCGACACCCTGCTCGGAGTCCTTCTTGCCATAGGCATAGGCGACCTTCAGTTCTCCGTTCGTTGCTTGCTGAATCCATCCCGGGTATTTATTGGCATGCCATTCATCCAGGAAGTAATCAATGAACCCGATGGTTTTCACAGTATTAAAGCCTCCTTGCTACTCGAACGAAATTTCCTTGCGCTGGTCGGAAGAATCGTAAATAGCCTGAATAATCTTGGAAGATAAGATGACCGTATCAATATGGGAAGGAAGCTTCTCTCCTGTACGGATGCAATTGAGGAAGCCGTCAATTTCATTCTGGAACATATCCGTCGAGTTGTAAGTCGGCGTTGTCTCCAGCAGAGCGCCATTCTTCGCGCTGTACAGCTTGAAGTCGGAGCCGTATTGCAGACGAATGCCCGCCTTGTCGCCAAGGAAATCGATGTAGGTCTCACTGACGCCGATGTTCTGGGCCCAGGCGCCGTTCAAGGAAATGGTCGGTCCTTCGGTCCGGATCAACCCGGTTACAAAATCGTCCACATCATATGTACCGGAATAATTTGGCGGGCCGGCCCACATCTTCGTAAACGTATAGTCTTTCATGTCTTTACCCAGCTTGCAATAAGCTTGACCGGTTACTGTCTTGGGCTGCGGATCTCCGGTGCAATACATAACGACATCGAGGTAATGGACGCCCCAGTCGATCAGCACGCCTCCGCCGGCAATCGCTTTGGTCGTGAAGGCGCCGCCAAGGCCGGGAATGGAGCGGTGTGCCCGGAAGCTGACATATACATGGTATACTTCGCCCAGCTCTCCATTAGCGATCATATTTTTAACTACGTTGACTCCCGTATTAAAGCGGTTGACTACACCGATATTCAATACTTTGCCGGTTTCGTGTTGTACCTTCTGCATCTCCAGCGCTTCCTCAAACGTTCTGGCGGCCGGCTTCTCGCAGAGCACATTCTTGCCCGCGCGCAAGCAATCGATGGCGATTGCCGCATGACCGTCATTCGGAGTACAAATTGAAACCGCTTCGACTTCAGGATCATCCAGAATGACGCGATAATCCTCTATCGCTTGCCCGCATCCGTAGTCTTGAACAGCCTTATCGGCCCTTTCCTTGATAATGTCGCAGAAATATTTGATCTCGGCATTCGGGTTGGCCATATAAGCCTTGATATGGGCACTGTTGGCAATCGTACCGCATCCGATAATGGCCACTTTAATCTTCTCCATCGGTTTCCCTCCTCATGGACTTTAAATCCTTACTAATTATTGACAAGTCTATTGTAACGGTTTTCAAGAAATATACAACCACTTACGGAGTAAATAAATCGAAAAATTTTACGAAACACGATTTGGAAGAAAAATCGACATCCATAATCAAAATGTAAGGTTCTTAACATCAGTTTTTCAATTGACTTGGATCGAAAAGAAGTTTGAAAATAATATCGTCATTAGTTCAGCTATAGTTTATGAACCGAACTCAAATAAAATCACTGAGATAGCAACTGCAAAGTTGGACGAAAGAAATAACGGCAGAGAAGGAACATATCTAATTATCCAAAGACCCGTAGTAGATGGTATGTTAATCCATCAATCCGTATTTGAAAAGAAGGAGGCGCAGAGCAATAAGTCTTTTGAAATAGCTTTTTACCCTTACGATTCAACGAAATCTGCGAGAGTAATAAAATCTAATGTAGAAGGAATTGTGGATTTTACAGCAGATGAAAAATGGGTAGTGTTCTGCGAAATTGGAAGGGTTAGAGTGTTTGACCGGGAAAGTGGAGTTACCAAATATGAAATTAAAGGCGAAGAGAGTGAGATGACCTTCGATTCTCCTTTTATCATGAATAATAAAGTCTATTATCGTTATTCCATGAATCAAATATTCGCCTTAGATCTCTCAACTGGTAAAGAAGAGGAGGTTACAGTACGCCGGTCAATCCTATCAAAGATATACAATTCTGAGGGATATTTAGGATTCTCTTTCATCGAAGCCAGAGAAAACAGCGGCGAAATTGAGCTTTACATTATTAAAGAATCTCAGTAGAGATGCGGAGTATTAATGATTCTTTCGAATAGGTTTCTCCGCCTTGGGCGGGGCAAGCACGGTCCCGCCCCGTTTTTGCAATGAACGGGGTGGCACTTGTGCTGTATACGGTTATGAAACTAGACGGACATCTAGCTAACCACATCTTTCTTCTGCAATCTGCGTATGGCCAAGGAAGAGAAGGCGACGATGAAGATGAGATTCATCACAAGAAACAAACGGTCATCCGCGCCCGTCAGACTTTCTTGGCTTAGAACACCCAAGCCGATGGTCAAGAGAGAGTAAGGGAAGAATAACCCGACTTTGGCCACATAGAATCCCAATCCGAGAAAGGCCGCACAGAGACCGATTCCGATAGGGGCGGCGAAGCTGCGAATGCGCAGGGACAGCGCAAGCTGCACGGCACCGATGGATACCGAAGCAAGCCAGCCCCGCAATATCCAGCCGAAGGCTTCCGGGGGGAACGGGGAAGACAAGCCGAACAGGAGGCCTGCACAATAATACAGCGCCATAAATAAAGCTTGCACTATGAAAATCTGAATGCTAACGACGGTCAGCTTGGCCAGAAAAATGCATGCCACAGGAACAGGAGAGGTCATGACGGCGTTCCAGTTGCGGTTCATATGTTCCAAACGGCACGCATAAGCACAGCAGATGGCAATCAGTACAGGCAGGAAGAACTCGCCATAGAACAGGCCGACCTGGGTCCACAGACTGTACCAGCCGTTATGCAGCGCGCTCCGATTCATGTAAAAAGTCGCACAGCCAATCAATACGCTAAGAACCGGAAGGGTGAGGAGCACCAGTCCGATACGGGAATGGCGCAGCTTCAGCCACTCCGCCGAAATGCTTCTTATCATGCAGTGAACCTCCTTATATTTCCTGCCGGGAAAAGTGAAAGCAGCCGGCTGTGAACAGAATGATGATAAGGATAGACATAAATGCCAGAGAACCGGTTTCTAACGGTTGAACCCGGTAGTCGACGGAAAGATTTGAATATTGATAGATGACAGGGCTCAATCCCGTATAGTAAGACCAAATAAAGAGCCGTCGTACTCCGGCGGGGAAAAAGTCTGCGGCCATCCCGATAAAGCCTCCTATCATACCCAGAGATAGAGCGAAGGCCTGATTTTTGACAGACAGGGAAATCCACTGCTGCAGGGCGACGATAGCCATGCTGGTCAGCAGAGCCCCGCCTATATATGGAATCAGCAGGGAGAAGGGCAAAGGTTCCGCAAATCCTTTGACGATCCCGAAGCCGGCAATGGCGGCAGCCTGAAGGCTAATATAATAGAGGATCAGGATATTGGCGCACCAATACTTGGCCCAATATAGCCGGCTGCGCCGTACCGCAGTGGTGGCCAGCAGCTTCCAGGTGTCCCCTTTGTGTTCCATATCGCATATGCGGGATACGGCAACCGCAGACATGATCGGGACAAACAACCCGTTCATGGAAGCGACCGTTACCAGAAGCGCTTCCCAGGACGTACTGTCCGGATGGCGGGACATGGACATGCTTATGGATACGAAAGCCCAAGCCAGCTCTGCACCCAAAAACAAAGTCATCATGGCAAAGATTCGTTTGCGGCGAAGCTTATAGAATTCCAGTGCCAAAGCTTTCATCAAAGGCTGCGCTCCTTCCCCGTGAGCTCCAGGAAAATATCTTCCAGGCTCCTCTTGTGCTCCTCTATGCGGACGACGGAAATACCGGCCTCTACCAGAATTTGATTCGCCTTCGCTATTTGCAAATCGTTCGGATTATCGAAGTGCAGCCTTCCTTTGTCCATGACCGGCTTATACCCGTGAGCGAGCAGCAGCTTCTGGGCTGAGATGGCGTCCTGGGCCTTTATGGAAACGGTAATATTATTTCTGGCCCGCAGCTCTTCCATTCTCCCTTGAAACAGGAGAGCTCCTTCGCTGATAATGCCGACGGAAGCGGCTATTTGTTCTATTTCCGTCAGAAGGTGGCTGGACAGTAGCACGGTCATTCCGTAACGCTCCGGCAATGATCGGATCAGCTCCCTGATTTCGCCGATACCGGCCGGGTCCAGGCCGTTGGTCGGTTCATCCAGAATCAGGAGCCTGGGGAAGGACAGCAGCGCCATGGCGATCCCCAGTCTCTGCTTCATGCCCAGCGAATACTGATCTACCTTCTTATCCTTCTGATTTTCCAAGCGCACGATTTGCAGAGCTTCACGCACATTCTTGTCCGGTACGTTCTTCAGGCGCTGCATGACTCGCATATTTTCCAATCCGGTCAAATGCCCGTAATACGAAGGGGATTCAATGAGGGCACCGATCTGGCTCAGGATGGCCGTGCGGTTCCGGCTAAACTCTTTGCCAAAAATAGTGACGCGGCCTTCGCTCGGCTTGGCCAGTCCCAGCAGCATTTTCAGAGAAGTGGACTTCCCTGCTCCGTTAGGTCCGAGAAAACCGTATACTTCCCCTTCATGAACAGTCAGATTGACCTTGTTCACCCGGCATACATGGTTGTAGTACTTGGACAGATTGTAGGTGGCGACAATAGGCTCAGCATTCATTCGGTGATCACTCCGTTTCTGTATTTTTGGTAGCGGGGGCCATAAACAACATAAGCCCCGAACCTTTCATCAGGCTGAAGGCGACCTTACGCCAACCTTAAATTAGAAGAATCATCCGGAAAGAGGCGGAAGAAACGGGGGCATGTCATGTATAATAGACCCAGGTGATGGACTTGGATGCTATTAAAAATAGAAAAATACTCATCGTAGAGGATGAGCCTGAAATAAGAGTGATGATTGAAGGCTTCCTGCGCAAAGAAGGGTTTTATCGGATTTATTCCGCGGCTGACAGCGAGACGGCTTTGGCCATATGCCGGTCGGATAAACCGGACATAGCTATTCTGGACGTGATGCTGCCGGATATGGACGGCTTTGCTTTGCTTACTTCCATACGGCAGTTTTCCGGAATGCCGGTGCTTTTTCTGTCGGCGCGGGGGGAGGATGAAGACCGGTTGCTGGGGCTTGGGCTCGGGGCCGATGATTACATCGTCAAGCCTTTCTTGCCCCGGGAGCTGATTCTCAGGCTCATCGCGATCCTTAAGCGCGCCTACTCCCCGGCGTCCTCTGAACGGCCGCCTGTTTTTAACCTGGGGGTGTGCAGGGTAGACCTGGAAGGCGCAACGGTCTATAGAGCTGACGAGGAGTACCCGCTGACGGCCAAGGAGCATGCGCTGCTGTTGAAGCTGTACGAAAATCGAGGGCGCATTGTGACGAGCGACGCTCTATGCCAAGCGGCTTGGGGGGATGACTCCTATGGCTATGAAAATACTTTGATGGTGCATGTCCGAAGAATTCGGGAGAAGATTGAAGCTGATCCTTCCAAACCGCAGTGTCTGCAGACTGTAAGAGGGCTGGGCTACAAGCTGATTGCAAAGGAGTAAAAGCCCTATGGATTACATTATCCGGCTGATACGCAGATACATTGGAACGACCATGGTTATATCCTTATTGCTGCTGACGCTTAATTTGGTTATGCTGGGGACCGTCCTTTTTCAGGAAGCCTATGAGAAGGAAGCTCCCGCCTCGGTGCTTGAAAGAATAGCAGCTTCTCTCGTTTGGAAGGATATCGGCTATGTTTTGGGAGAAGCGGAACAACAATGGCTGGAGCAAAATCATGCCTGGGCTATGCTATTGAGCGAGGACGGAGCCGTGAAGTGGGAATACCGGCTGCCGGAGGAAATCCCCCGTTCTTATACGTTGTCGGAGGTGGCCAAATTTTCGCGGAACTACCTTATGGATTATCCGGTATTTGTCTGGGAGCAGGATGAAGGGATATTGGTGGTCGGCTACCCTAAGAACAGCTACGCCAAATACCAGCTTATTTATCCGGTTAGCTGGATAAGCTCGATACCTTCAAGAGTTGTCCTTGTTCTGGTCGGGAATATGGCACTGGTGTTGATTCTTTCGATCATAGTCGGTACGAGACTGATCCGGTCGATCAGGCCTCTTGTGTCGGGGGTGCATGCTCTCGCCAAGGAAGAGGAGGTCCATGTCGAATGCAAAGGTATATTCAGTGACCTAGCGCATAGCATTAATCAAGCCTCCGACAAGCTTCAAGAGAAAAATGCGGCGCTTAAAGCCCGGGATGAGGCTCGTTCCAATTGGATCGCCGGGATTTCCCACGACATTCGTACTCCTCTGTCGATGGTGCTTGGCTATGCCAGCGATTTGGAGGAGAACAGCGCTTTGCCCGATGAGGGAAGGGAACAGGCAGGTATTATCCGCAGACAGGGGGAGAAGCTCCGTTCCTTGATTCAGGATTTGAATCTGGTCTCCATGCTGGAATATGAGATGCAGCCGCTGGATGTAAAGCTTATTCGTTTATCCGCAGTGGCGCGTCAGGTTGTCACGGAATTTCTCAACCATGGGCTGGAGGAGGACAGGTATCACTTGATCCTGAAAATAACGGACGAGAGCATCCGCGTGCAGGCGGATATCAAGCTGCTGCAGCGGGCGGTAACCAATCTGGTGCAAAATAGCATAGCCCATAATCCGCAAGGATGCGTGATTTGGATCGAAACCGGCCTAGGGCCGGACTCGCAGAAGGGGCTAATCGTCGTTTCCGATAACGGTACAGGGATTCCGGAGGAAGAACTGCCTGATTTGTTGGAGCTTCCTTATTCTTCAAGAAGAAAACGGCCGGTCTCCCACAGACATGGCCTGGGCCTGCCGATGGTGGCCAGAATTGCCAAAGCCCATCAAGGCCGGCTTACTCTGCAGAGCGGCGCCGGTCAAGGGCTGCGGGCAGAGATGGAATTTCCGCTCTGTAATGAACAGCAAGAGATACATCGAATGGCGTGACCCCAACGTATTATTTTTAAGTAAAAGAGCGCATCGAAATGAAGGATGTACTTATTCTTGGAGGAACGAGATTTGTTGGGAAGAAGCTGGTGTCTTTGCTGTTAACGAAAGGATACCGTGTTACGATCGGAACGAGGGGGACAACCCCGGATTCTTTCGACGGCAGCGTTAAGCGGTTGACCCTGGATAGAGCGGATTTCCAGTCGCTGGAAGAGGCTGTTGGATCGTCCGAATGGGATATCGTCTATGATCAAATCTGTTACACTCCGGAAAGTGCGAGTTATGCATGCCGCTTACTCGAGAACAAGGCCGAGAGATATATTGTGACTTCCAGTCAAAGCGTCTATGATTTTCTGGATAAAGAGTTAAGTGAGAGCGATTTTGATCCTTACAGTTATTCCGTGACCGGTCATGGCAACGATTTATCCTACTCCGAAGGCAAACGTTTAGTGGAGGCCGTGCTGTTTCAACAAGCGAAATTTCCGGTTTGCGCGGTCCGCTTCCCGATCATTCTCGGAACGGATGATTATACGAAACGTCTTCAGTTTCATATTGAGCGAATACGGGATGGAATTCCGATAGGTGTTCCCAACATGGATGCGCGAATTTCCTTTATAGATTCCGATGAAGCGGCCTCCTTCCTCGTGTGGTTAGGCGATAAGGATTTGCAAGGTCCGATAAACGCCTGCTCTTCAGGGAGCATCTCCATCCGCGAACTTCTTGCCGCTATAGAGCAAGAAGTGGGGAAAGAGGCGCAAACGCTGGAGCAATCGGAGGAGCAAAACCGTTCTCCGTTCGGCATACCGTCTTCATGGCATATGACTAACGGCAGAGCGGAGCAAGCTGGCTACCAGTTCCGGTCTCTGAACAGTTGGCTGCCAAAGTTAATCCGTGAATTGTGTTCGTTCTGACGGAAGGAAGGATGCGATGACAACGATCAAGCTTGGTATGATTGGCAGCGGTCATGTAAGCAATCGATACTTTGAGCAGGCGTCCGGGTCATCTCATATTTCGCTCAATGCCTTCGGTCGGGTCAGCAGCCTGTCCAGTCCGGCAGGCAGCAGCTGCATGTGCATGAGATTATGTTCGGTGCTTACCGTTCTGCAGAAACCGGCACCCGCTATAAGCTAACCTCAACGTTTACTCCATGGGAAAAACTTAAACCGGATATTTTGGACACCAGAAGCGGTTATCTGTAATTCGGCGACTTGACGAGCAGTCCGCAGCCTCGCAGGCTTAATGGACTGCTTTTTGCCATGCACAAATAACCTTAAGAAATTATTCAGAAATTCCCTACCTAAATCTACAGAATGTTTTGTAGAATGAGAAGCAGCCTTACATATGGAGGGAATGGACGATGTCGAATTCAATTACGGAAGTAATGCGAGAAAAAATGCTGTTTCTAAGCAAATTCCTCCGCACTCCCAAGGAGATCGGTAGCGTAACGCCAAGCTCGAAGGCTCTAGCCCGCAAAATGGTTGAGCCGGTACCCTGGGAAACGGTTCGGAATATAGCAGAGTTGGGTGCCGGTACGGGAGCCGTTACGAAATTCATCCGAAGCGCCAAACAGCCTGCCTGCAAAGTGCTGCTGTTCGAAAAAGACGATTATTTAAGGGAACAACTGGCCAAGCAATATCCCGATTTCCCCGGCTATCCGGACGCCTCGCAGCTGTTGTCCGTTATGAAGCGCGAACGGGGGGAGCAGTTGGACTGTATTTTGAGCGGATTGCCCTTTTTCAACTTCCCTCAAGCGTTTAGAGACCGGCTTATAGACCAGATTGTAACTTCGCTGAAGCCGGGCGGGTTGTTCATAGCGTTTCAATATTCTTTGCAAATGAGAGATCAGCTGGATCGGCATTTCGACATGGTCCGTGTAAAATTCGTTCCATTCAACATTCCACCTGCATTCGTATATATTTGCCGTAAGAAGTAGATTTCTGCCCATGAAGCATGATGCCGTAGGGCCGGTTATCGAATACTTGAATTATACCGCAAGCGAGCCATTGCAGGACCCGGCCATCAAGGGAATATGGTTGGCGGCCGTTCTTATAATTGTGTTCGTCATTATTCGGCTATCGTCGATGCATTATAATAGAAGGGAGAGAGCGCCGCTTGGCAAAAACAATATTGGTCGTGGACGATGACGCGGACATTCGTGAGGTCATTCATGTCTATTTACGGAATGAAGGCTATCATGTCATAGAGGCGGAGGACGGTATCCAAGCGTTGGAATATCTGCAGAAGGAAAACGTCGATTTGATGATTCTGGATCTGATGATGCCCCGTTTGGACGGAGTTCAGACTTGTCTAAAGATCCGCCTGGCGTCCAATATCCCGATTATTATGTTAACGGCGAAGGGGGAAGATCAAGATAAAATTACCGGGTTATCGGCAGGAGCCGACGATTATATAACTAAGCCCTTCAATCCTCTGGAGCTGGTGGCCAGGGTGAAGGCTCAATTAAGGAGGCAGCAGCTTAATACCAAACAGGAGGAAGAATCCTCCGCCGTTATCCGTCTGGAGGGACTGGAAATCGATAGAAGCCGTCATCTTGTAACCGTGCGGGGACGGGAAGTTTCTCTCACGCCGACGGAGTTCTCCATCTTGGAATTGCTTGCTTCGCATCGGGGGCATGTGTTCGGCACGGATCAAATTTATGAAGGCGTTTGGAAAGACCCTGCTTTATATTATTCGGAAAATACGGTCATGGCCCACATTCGAAATATACGGGAAAAAATAGAGGAGAATCCGAAAACGCCTCGGTATATAAAAACGGTTTGTTCTCCGCTATCGGATTCCTTTGACGAGGCAGGATGAGCTGGGAGATATCGCAAATAGCCTTAATCATATGGCTGTACAAATCCAGCAGAGTATCGATCGGGAAAGAAAGCTGGAGCAGTCTAAAATTGAGCTGATTACAGGCCTTTCCCATGATTTAAGAACTCCGTTGACGAGTATTAGCGGTTACCTGAATCTTATCCAGAACGAAGCCTATCGAAATGAAGAAGAGCATAAACGCTTTGTGGAAAATGCCTCGCAAAAAACGGAGCAGTTAAGGAAGCTGATCGATGATCTGTTCGAATATACGCGCCTGATTAACAGGGATATTCAGCTCTCGTTGAGAAAGATCGAATGGAAGCATTTAGCCGAGCAGATCATCTATGAATTCGAGCCGATCGCGAATGAGCAGGGGCTTGCCGTAACCAAACAGTGGGAGGTCGATCACGTGATCGTCGAAGCGGATGCGGAAAAGCTGGCGAGAGCGATGGATAATCTGCTGATGAATGCATTGAAATTTTCGCAAAGGCCGGGGGAAATCAAAGTCCGTCAGTTTAGTACTAAGGATCGGGCCATCCTGGCGATGGAAAACATGGGCAAGCCGATTTCCAAAGAAGCGGAAGCCCGGCTCTTCGAACGGTTTTACAAAGCGGAGCCATCCCGCAGCGAGGGGCATATGCCATCCGGTTCCGGTCTTGGTCTATCGATTGCCAAAAATATTGTGGAGCTGCACGGCGGAAGCCTCTCGTTTGAACATCGGAACGGGCGGTTTACTTTTTATATAGAGCTCCCATTGGACTCGGGTTAAGAGGCATTCAAGCCTTGACAGCCTGAGTCCGTTTTTATTTTAAAGAAGGAAACGATCCGTATCAGGCCTCGAATCGGAGAAAACAAGCAGGTAAATCCTTGACTTTCACGTATACGTTATACTTTATATTGAACAGGAGGTGATGAAAGATGTACAGTATCGGCGAAATAACGAAAATGGCCAACATCAGCCGGAGAACGCTTCATTATTACAACGAAATCGGCTTGCTTCAGCCTACTAAAGTGGAGAGCAATCAATATCGTTATTACGATGATGCCGCATTGATGAAGCTGCAAAAAATATTGCTCCTCAAATCATTGGGTCTAACTTTGGAGCAGATCAAGGCGGTTTTCGATAAGATGGGACAGGCGAACAGCGAGAATGAAAGCTGGATTGAGTCGCTGGAAGAGCAGATTCAGTGGATTCAGAGAGAGAAGGATTTATTGGATTGGAAGCAGTATTTGCTGAAAACGACGGTCCATGCGATCCGAATGAGCGGGAAGATTGAAGCTGCGGAAATTGTCCGCTTGATCCAGGCTCTGCAGGCCAGGGAGCTGGAGGACGGATGGGTTCGGCCGATCTTCAGCCAAGAACATTATACCGAAGAAGAGCTTGAAATCTTGTCCGGACTGCCCGTACTCGGAAGCCTGGATCCACGGGCGGAGCATTATGCGCGGTTGATAAGCTCCGTTCGGGAGAACATGCACGAGCCCCCCGATTCTCCGAAGGCACAGCAATTGGCCGGGCAGTTGTATGAGCTGGCGCTTGGTTTTTTCCAGGGCGATGCCCGGTTATTGGACAAATATTGGGGCCAATTGTTTCCGGAGGAAGGCGAGCAATCGGCCGTTTACGGTCATGACCGGGAATTGATGGCTTATATAGAAGAAATGATCGGCCATTACCTTCAGGCCCGGGAGGAAGAGCGGCAATGACGGGGGGCAGGAAGAAAAGCTTGGGCATCCATTTGCTAGTCTTCATCGCAGTACACGCTCTTCTGTACGCCATTATCCGGTCGGACATTTCATCTCCCGACTGGCTGCTGTGGTTTCGGGAGGCGGCGACAAGCGGGACAACGGGCTTCTATCATGAGCCGACGGGGATCTATATCAATGGGCTGTGGCTGTTGATTATGATCATAGACGCTTTGTATACCTTGTGGGGGAAAGAAGAAACCGCCGGAGGCAAGAAAGATATGGCGGATTCAGACGCTGCCGGCAATCCCGAGAGGGACCTTCAGCCGGTCAGTAGCTCAAAGAGCGCCTCATCCGCTTCAACCGCCGAAAGACGCGATAATCCCTGGGTTTTCCTGATGTTGGGCGGACTGCTGGAAATCGTCTGGGCTGTTCTGCTGAAAATGAATTTGCTGGGCGGCCCGCTGCTTGTCATCTTTTACTTCAGCTTCTATTGTCTTACACGGGCAGCCAAAACATTGCCGGTGAGCACCGTCGCCGCCGCATTTGCGGGAATCGGCGCTGCGGGAACGGTCGCCATGGATATGCTGTTTTTCGACCGGGAGATCCACTGGGTTCGGCTCGGGCTGATCGTGCTGCTCATTTTCTTCATTTTGTTATTAAAATTAGGAAGCGAATATAAGAGGAGGGCATAGCCGATGGGAACGCTGTATTTGCTGGCTGCGGGCGGTTTGGAGGTGATCGGCTTTATTGGTCTGAAACGAACCGCCAATCAGGACACATGGACCAATAACCTGCTTATGCTCGGTGCTTTCGGGCTTAGCCTGGCTTTACTGTCTATGGCTCTGGAGACGATTCCTCTCGGCGTGGCTTATTCGATATGGACCGGGATCGGAACGATAGGGACGGCGGTTGTCGATATTCTGTTTTTTAAGGAGCGGCCTTCCCTGCTTCGCATAGTTTGTATGGCCGGCATCATCGGGACCGTCATTGGATTGAGACTGACTCTATGAAACTGTGCCGGCAAAGAGAGTAGATGATTTTATCCCCGCATGATGAAAATATCGACCTTACCCCAATGAGGCAATGAACTTATAATGAGCTTGTAGCAAAAAAATACATGATATGGGAGGGTCATCCATGAAAAAAAGCGCATCCATCCTACTTTCTCTTGCATTCATCGCCACAACCGCATTGTCCGGCTGCAGCGGCAGCAAGGGCGGGACCGCCGGTCCGGCCGGAAACAGCCAGCCTCCGGACAGCAATAAGGAAACATCGTCGCCGGCACCGGAGACGGCCGAGCCATTCGAGATGACAATCCGCCATACCCAGCTGGGGGAGGCCAAGAAGTTCCGTCTGGCCATATTGGAGGATGTGGTCAAAAAAACGGAGGCGGCCATACCCGGTTTAAAGTTTAAGCTGGATGCGGTCGATTCGGAGGTTAACCGGACGGAGAAGCTGAGAGGAGAGATGGCCGCCAGCAGTCCTCCCGATATCTTCGATGTGTTCGGCAGTCCGGACGCGGGTCTCTACGGCAAGGAAGGCTTGGTGCTAGATCTGACCTCCATACTCGATGAATTGAATCTGAAGGATAAATTCACGAGCCTGGATCCGTTCACCCATAACGGGAAAATATACGGACTGCCGATCGGCGGGTCGATTGAAGGCTATTTTTACAACAAAGCCTATTTTGAAGAAAAGGGATTAAGCATTCCGAAAACGCTCGATGAGCTGGAAAAAATCGCCGAAACGATCAAGGCCGACGGCAAAATTCCGTTTGCCCAGGGCTCCAAGGACGGCTGGGTTCCGCTTATGACGACCAATAACCTGTGGTCTTACTATGCGGGTCCCGAAATCACCTACGGATTCAAGACAGGGGAAGCCAAATGGACGGATCCCAAGGTTGTGCAAGGCTTCGAGAAGCATCGGGAATGGGTTGACAAAGGATATTTCAAGAAGGGTGAGCTCGGTCTGGAGTATGCCGATATGAGAAATCAGGTCATATCCGGGGAAGCGATCATGATGATGGACGGCTCGTGGGCCAACTCGGTCTTTACGGATCCGCAGCAAGCAGGGGATATGGTGGGCAAAATCGGGTTCTTCAATATGCCGCCGCTGAAGGAGAACGGCGAAGTTATCGTCATGCAGGACACGAATAACGGCTATGGCTTCTCCGCCAAAGCTGCGGAAGATCCGAGGAAATTGAAAGCGATTAAGGAGTTCATTAAAAATATGTGGACCGAGGAAATGCAAATTCGGGGCTTGAAGGAAGACGGGGTTCTGCCGGCGATGAAAATCGACCAGGCCCAGCTAACCGCCGCCTCCAGCGACCCGCTGATGCAGGATATTTTCCAGGCGGTCAGTGAAATCGACATATCTTTCCCGGCCTTTGACGCTCTGGTCCAATCCTCGGTGAAGACGGCCCTTAATATCGGTATTCAGCAAGTGATCGGCGGAGAACTGGAGCCTGCGAAGATGCTGGGAAATCTTCAGAAAGAGCAGGAGGCAGCCAACGCTTCAGGAGATTAATCCATGGTTGAGGGAGGGATGCCTCGATGGGTCTGCGGGGGCGTCCTTCCCGAACATCATTTGAATAATGACGGAGGTAACCATGAACAAAGCGATGAGACAACCTCTCACCTATATGATCTTTGTGCTGCCCGGGCTCCTGTTGTTCATAGCTTTCTTTGTTTATCCGATCCTAAGTGCGGTCCATAACAGCTTCACAAGCTGGAACGGTATTTCCAAGGACGTTGCATATGTCGGAATGAGCAATTATGGAACCGCTTTGACGGACACGGCCTTTTGGAAGTCGTTAAGAAACAATCTGTACTTTATTCTGTTCTCATGCTTTCTTCAGGTTCCGGTCATCGTCATCTTCTCTCTCTTGATTGCCAACGTCAAACGGTTGAAGGGGCTTTACAAAACCGCCGTATTTCTTCCTTCGATTATGTCCACGGCCGTGATCGGCATTCTGTGGGGGTTTATTTATAACCCGGATATCGGCTTGCTGAACAAGGTTCTGGGTTTGTTCGGGATCGAGCCGATATATTGGCTGGCGGATAAGAAATGGGCGATGCTCTCTATTCTGATCACGAACGCATGGCAGTGGACCGGATTCTATATTGTGATGGTGCTGGCAGCCATCCTGGCGGTTCCTAGAGATCTGGAGGAGGCGGCGGCGATCGACGGCGCGTCCAAATTTCAATCCGCCATGAAAATCACCCTTCCATTGATCATGCCGATCATATCGGTGGTCATTATGCTGTCGATAGCCGGAGCCATGAAGGCGGCCGACATCGTCATCGTCATGACCAAGGGCGGTCCGGCCGGATCGACGGATGTCATGGCCACTTATATGATTCGTTATGCGATAACGAACTTTAAATACGGCTTTGGCAATACAATAGCAGTATTAATATTTATTTTTACGCTGATCATTACAGTCTTGTATCAATTTCTTATATCAAGACGAATCGAAAGGCTGGAGTATTGATGATGAGGGCATGGAAGAAGCTGATCCCGCACATTTTCCTGATGATCTATCTGTTTGTCATTCTCTATCCTTTCTTGTTCGTGCTCTTCTCATCGGTCAAAACCGGTAATCAGGAAATCGCGGCAAATCCGTTCGGTTTCCCGACTTCGTTCCAATGGGAAAACTATGTTACAGCCTGGGTAAACGCCAAAATCAGCACTTATTTCTTCAACAGCTTATATATTGGTGTGCTATCATCCGTATTGTCCATCTTCTTTGCTTCCTTGCTGGCTTTTGCCGTCACCCGGATGAGATACAATAAATTAAGCGCGTTACTGTTCCAATTTGTGCTTCTGGGCATGCTCATTCCGAACAACGCCTTGCTGCTCCCGATTTACGGATTAATGCGAAAGCTCGATATTCTGAATACCCATTGGGCTCTCATCGTCCCTTATGTCGCTAACGCCATTCCGTTCTCGGTGATCATCTTGGCCGCCTTCATGCGCTCGTTGCCCAGTGAAATAGAAGAGGCCGCAGTTATGGACGGATTGAGCGCAAAGGGAATATTTGCTAGAATTGTAATACCATTGACGATACCGGCGATTGTCACCGTCTTTATTATTAATTTTCTGGGGAACTGGAACGAGTTTCTGCTGGCGAATTTCTTTCTGTCCGAGGATGCTCTCAGGACGCTGCCGGTGGGAATGGTCGGTTTTCGCGATGCGTACAATACGAATTACGCCCAGATGTCCGCCGGGATCGTATTCAGCGTAGTTCCCGTTCTAGTGATCTATGCCATCCTTCAGGAGAAAATCATTGAAGGGGTCACGGCCGGAAGCGTTAAGGGCTAACACAGAGAGGATCGGGTTAATGATGAATTTGCGATGGAAGCTCACGACAGCCTTTGTTACCCTCATCATTATTCCGCTTCTATTGATCGGTCTGCTCATCTTCTTCGTCGCTTATAATCTGATAGAGAAAAAATACAGCCAGCAGGCCGAATTCTCTGTCAAATCGATTATTCAAAACATGGAATATGTATTTAAGCAAATGAACTACGTCACCGACAGCGGGATTGCGAATTCCGTGTTCGAAACCGCCATCCATGCCAAAGATCCGGGAAGTCAGGATCTAACGGCTGCCGATTATATAGAGTTAAATGAGAAGCAGCGGATTTTCCGAAGCATGCTCTACGGATATCCGGCCATAAGCTATGCCTATCTCTATAATCTACAAGAAGGGGCGAATGTCGGGGTCATTCCTCTGTTCAACAAGGAGGGCTTCATCACTTACCCTTTGGACGAATGGAAGAAGCACCCGTTATACGCGAAGGTCATGGAGCTGAACGGTCTTCCGCTATGGGTCGGGCCGTATGAGTATCCGGAGTTGTCGGGATTCTCGTCGGTATTTACCCAGATCCGGCTGGTGAAAGAGGTCAGCACGCTGAAGAAAATCGGAATCCTGACCGTACAAATCAAAGATTGGGACATTGCCCAGATCTTCAGAGCCTTCGGCAATAATGAAAATTTGGCCAACACGCGCTTCCTGCTCGTAAATAAGGACGGCCTGATTTTGTACGATCATTGGGAGGAGGCCGGCGGGGACAATATCCGCAGCTACCTGTCCGGAGAGATTGAGTTTAAACCCGGTTATCAAAGTTTTAAACGAAACTTCGGCGGCTATGAAAGCGTTATCTCTATGGAAAAGCTGAAGGCTTACGACTGGTATTTGATTTCCGTCGCTTCCTGGACCTCCCTGTCCCAGGAAATGATCACCTTCACCAAGTGGATCGTCGGGATATTATCCGTCAGCCTGCTGGCTGCCTTCTTGTTCTTCCTCGTCTTTATGAACCGGATTACGAAATCGATAGGCAGAATCGTTCGCTTCATGCGCAAGGTGGAGGACGGCGATCTCCGGGTTCGTATTCAGCAGAACGGACAGGATGAGCTGCATACGCTGGCCGCGGGGTTTAACAGCCTTGTCAGCCGGGTGCATGCACTGCTGGATCAGGTCAAGCAGGAGCAGAATCATAAGATGAAAGCCGAATTACGTGTTCTGCAGGCGCAGATCAAGCCACATTTTCTATTTAATACGCTGGAGTCGATCAATGTGCTGGCCGTTCAGAATGAAGGGAAGAAGGTCAGCCAGATGGTATATCTGCTGGGTAATATTTTGCGAATCAGCATCCAGGACCGGGAAGAGATTTCCATCCGTCAAGAAATAGAGCATTTGCGAAGTTATTTGGAAATTCAGAAGTTTCGCTTTCAGGATGTATTCGAATATGAATTATCGATTCCGGAAGAAGTCATGAACTGCAGCATTCTTAAGCTCACTCTGCAGCCGCTGGTCGAGAACAGCATTCAGCATGGCTTCGACGGAGTGGATCATAAGGGCTTGATTCAGGTTAAGGCAGAGCAGCAGGGCGAGAAGGTGATCTTCTATATCACGGATAACGGCAAGGGAATGACTAATGAGCAGCTGCAATGCTTCCGCTATTTGCAGAATGAAGAGGAGGCGGGAACGAATTCTGTCGATTTCCATCAGGAAAGGCGGGGCTTAGGCGTCCGCAGTGTGGCAGACCGAATCCGCATCCAATATGGATCGGGGTACGGATTGATGATTTGTTCGGAATGGGGCCGGGGAACGGTAATTCAGTGTACGATTCCGAAATATGAGAACGGGGGATCCGCATGAAACTGCAAGCTATGCTGATAGATGATGAGCTTCCGATTCTTCATAATTTGAAGCAGGTCATTCCGTGGGAAGCTATGAACGTGGAAGTCCGGCTTGCCCGCAACGGCCAGGAAGCTCTGAATATGGCCAGAGCCTGTATGCCGGACATTATCCTATGCGATATTCGCATGCCGGTCATGGACGGACTGGCCTTCGTTCAGGAAATTCGCCGGCTGAGCTCCGATTGTGAAATCCTGCTGATTACCGGCTACGAGCAGTTTGAGTATGCGAAAATCGCCTTGCGATATGGTGTGAGGGATTATATCTCCAAGCCGATTAACTATGAGCAATTAAAGGAAACGGTTCTCGGACTGGCGGAACGAATCCGTTCCAAGAAGCAGGAGGCGCGCAACGAGCAGCGGAAATGGAGCCGAATCGCCAATCTGGCCAATGAAAAAATGCTGCTGGACATCCTGATGGGGTTCTCCTCCTTTCCTCCTTATTCCTTGGCATGCGGGGAAGAACAAGCTCAGGAAGACCCGGCCTACGCCATAATGCTGGCCGGAATCCACGATTATGCGAAAGTTTCGCTGAAATGGAACAAACAGGAGAGCAAGCTGTGGAATTTTGCCGTCAAAAATGTCCTCCAGGACCTGTCGGATGAGCTCTGGTCCGACTTCGCCGCCGTTCAGACCAAAGAAGGGGAATGGTGTATCGTCATTCCGTTCGTAGATGGAAGCCTCCCGCTTAAGGAAGAAGAGGCGGTAGACCTAGCGGAGAAGCTTCGGCTTGGTGTGAGGCAGCATCTAAAATTTGACATCCGTGTAGGGATCCATCCGGGCCCCATTAAGGCGGAAGAATTGGCGGAGGCCTACCAGTCGATTCAGTGGAGCTTGGCCAATCAACCGGTCAAGGAACCGTTTATTTATTATTATGCCGAGCCGGAGGCCGGCTCCCATTCTGCCCGTTCCGGTAAGAAAAGCGTAGAGATGTGGATGCTGTCCGCCAAAGATTACATTGAGCGCCACCTATCGTCCGACTTCGGTATTGAAGACGTAGCCAATCATCTCGGAATCAGCAGCAGCTATTTCTGTTTACTATTTAAAAACTATTTTGGCGAAACCTTCGTTGAATACGTAACGAAGCAGCGGATCGAATTGGCCAAATCCTACCTAATCCAAAGTGACAGGAGCGTCCGGCAGATCGGTCAGCAGGTAGGTTATATGGAAAGAAGGTACTTTACCAAAGTATTTCAGAAGTATACGGGTATTACACCTTCGCAATATCGGGAGAAGCAAGCGTTCCGCAGTGGTGCGGAAGGATGCTGAGCGGATCACTGTGATTTTTGCAGAAGGAGAGGTAGCGTCAAGAAGTCTGTGTAAGCAGGCAGGGTTACCTACCGGGACGATAGATAAGGGCAGCTTGGTGGGGAACGCAGCCCAGGCAAGGCGCGAGAAGCGGTTTTTTATTTTTACTTCCGGGTCATCATGTGAACTAACTGTATTTAATGCAGGTAAATTTAAGGATTTTTAAATGTTGGCCCAACTAAGTGGAAAAACTGCAGTTAGAATGGCCGTTTTCGCGGCTTCCTCCCAATTTGCGCACAACTAGATGTAGGTTTTCCAGTTAGTTTACTAAAATTAACTTTAAAGGATAAATCTAACTGTATAATATCCATTTAGCATCCATCCGTCTCCTTCTCTTTGCCAGAGCGCCACTGAAAGAGGCAAGCATGCTGAATGGCAGGGTAGTTTTTTCTGTATTGTCCTATTAAAGGAAAAATATTGATTTTGCAATACTAGTTGGTTATATCTATTGCGTGTATTGAATGCATTTTACGCAGGCTGCCGGACATGGGTCGGCGGCTTTGTTGTGGTAGGGTCCTCTCCAACAGGATAAGTTGATTGAGCTCAAAGGGCTGTGGCATTGCAGCTTGTACCCTTGGAGCTAAGCGAAGAGCGGATAAGCATCTTCTTGCGATCAAAGAACGTGTCAAAGTATCAATAATCGTTGATTTGTCATATTTATCTGAAAGCGTTTCGAATGTAATATGAAGTAAGTAATAGAAGATAAAGGAAGATCGCTAGAAATTACCGCTTATCCTATGGCGGCACCATGCTACAAGGAGGGATTCACCTATGGCGAAAGGATCCGCCGGACTAGAGACGAAATCGCTTTTGAATCCGGGACATAAGAGCAAGCTTCGGCGGTTTTTCACGCAAATAGATATTCAGCTTATGGTATTGCCCGCGCTTGTCTTTATCTTTATTTTTTCTTATATCCCTATGTATGGCGTTCTTATCGCCTTCCAGGATTATAAGCTGGGTTCAAATCTGTTGAACAACAACTGGGTTGGGCTGAAGCATTTTATCCAATTTTTCAATGCTCCGGAATTTAATACGGTCATGCGCAACACAATAGTGATCAGCTTTCTGAAATTTTTCTTCGGGTTCCCCGCTCCCATTATTCTAGCCCTGATGCTGAACGAAGTCCGCAAAATGTTATTCAAGCGGGTTGTACAGACAGTAACGTACCTGCCACACTTTCTGTCCTGGGTCGTCATCGGGTCCATGGTGACCTCCATACTGTCCGTAGATAACGGCAGCATCAATATGCTGCTGCAGAAATTAAGGTTGATTGATGACCCTATTAATTTCTTATCCATGACCGAGTATTTCTGGACCATCCTCGTAGCAACCAATGTATGGAAGGAGATCGGATTCAACTCCATCGTGTTCTTGGCAGCCATTGCCGGAATCGATCCTCATCTGTACGAGACGGCTTCCATCGACGGTGCAAGCCGGTTCAAGCAGATAAGATTAATAACGCTCCCGTGCATCATGCCTGTCGTCATCATCTTTATGATCCTGGCGATCGGGAACCTCCTGAATGCCGGCTTCGAAGATATTCTCATTCTTGCCTCCAACCCTGCTTTGCGTGAAGTGTCGGATTCCCTGGATGTATATGTGGTTCGGGTCGGGATTGACAACTACAGGTACTCCTATGCGACGGCCATCGGTCTGTTCAAGGCCGTAATCAGTGTAACGCTGCTGACCATGGCGAACTTCCTTGCCAGAAGGACAGGCAACAGCTTGTGGTAAAGGATCATTCCATAGACAGGAGGACCTGCAATGATTCGAGATAGTATAGGAGACCGTATCTTCACCTCATTGATATATGTCTTTTTGGCTGTACTGGCGTTTTCGACCTTCTATCCGTTCTGGAACTCACTGGTGATTTCTTTTAACGAAGGGATAGATACCTCGAAGGGCGGGATTACGTTCTGGCCGCGGGTATTCACTCTGGACAACTATAAGATTGTATTTGAAGATCCGCGTTTAATGAACGGATTCGTTATTGCCGCCTTGAGAACGGTCATAGGTACCGTGACCGCGATAATGGCCACATCGATCTTTGCTTACGGAATGTCGAAGAAAGAGCTGATGGGACGCAAATATTATATGATCATGTGCATCATCACGATGTATTTCGCAGGCGGATTGATTCCAACCTATATGCTCATCAGAGGGCTGGGCTTGTTCAACTCCTTCTGGGTGTTCATTATACCCGGTCTGATCAGCGTATGGAACATGATCATCTTCCGCACGTTCTTCCAAGGGCTTCCGCAAGGACTGGAGGAATCCGCCAAGATGGACGGCTGCGGCAACTGGGGGACGTTCTTCCGAATCGTCCTTCCGCTTTCCGGACCTGTAGTGGCAACACTCTCGTTATTCACGGCCGTCGCCCACTGGAATGAATGGTTCGTAGCCAGCATTTATATCACGAACGAGAAATTGCTGCCGATTCAGACGGTCCTGCGGCAAATCCTGTTCTCCAATATTGCTTCGGAGCAATTGTCCAATGTCGATGTCAGCTCGATTGCCCATATGAATGCCGCCAAAAAAATTACGTCGAAATCGTTAACGATGGCCACCATCATGGTCGCAACCATTCCAATCGTATGTGTATACCCGTTCCTGCAAAAGTATTTCGTTAAAGGCGTATTGGTGGGGTCTTTGAAAGAGTAATTGAACGTCGCCATGAAGTGTCGCCGCGAGTTTGAAGCTTAGTGCTTTGAACATAGATTAATAAGTGGAAAGGGGAAAGATCCGGTGAAGAACAAGAAAAATCTTCTTCTTAGTATGCTCTCCGCTTCTATGGCGTTCGTCCTGCTGGCTGGCTGCAGCAACAACAACTCAAGCGCGCCGCCCGCTAACGAACCCGGGAAGCAGGAGGAGTCCAAATCTGAAAGTGAACCTCCCAAGAGCAATCTGTATGAATTAGGCAAGGAAGATCTTGAAGTGTCGTTCTACGGCAATTATGGCTGGTATGACATGCCGAAATGGGGCAAGGACCCTGCTTCGAAGTGGATTCAGGACAATCTGAAGGTTAACGTTACGGCTATCAGCTCGGGTGGAAATAACGCCCAGAAGCTGCAAACGATGATTGCCGGCGGTGATCTGCCTGATATCATATGGACAGAGAGGGGAGCGGACGTCGAACGTCTCCGTGAAGCCGGCCTGCTCGTTCCGCTGGATGAATACATCGAGAAATATCCGAATTTCAAGAAAAATCTGACCGAACAGCATCTTGCTCTGCTTCGCTCTTCAGACGGCAAGGTCTACCAGCTTCCTAACTATTACACGCAGCAGCCGAACGGTAACGCGGGCTATGCGATTAACAAAAAGATCTATAAAGAGCTCGGTTCTCCGAAGCTGGAGACCACCGATGATTTGTACGAATATTTGAAGGCCGTTAAGGAGAAATTCCCGGACGTCGTTCCATTTGAGACGGGATTGGCCAAAGAAGGTCACGGCATTGATCAGATTTTCTCTTCCTTCAAGGAAGGCAACCTGTCCTTTACCCGCTTCTACGGGGTGCCCGACGGGGATAAGATCGTCTCCATTTACAAAGATCCCGGATTTCGCGAATCGGTCGTTTTTGTTGCGAAGCTGATGCGCGAGAAGCTGATGACGCAGGATGCGAATACGCAGACGGAAGATCAGGTTAAGCAAAAGGCGATGAACGGCAAGTTTGCGGTCATAGCTACGTTCGATCCGATGAAGATGCTTTCGGCTGCAGATGCAGAACTGAAGAAGGCGGACCCGGAAGACGGATATATGTTTATTCAGCCGATTGCCAAGGAAGGGCTGGATCGCAGTAAAATTTACCCCGGTACATTCAATCAGTTGGGCTGGAACGTTGCTGTAATTACGAAGAAGGCGAAAAATCCGGAAGCGGTGTTCGCTCTTCTGGACTGGATGACAGGGCCGGAAGGAAGCATGGTTCTGAACTGGGGCCCTCCCGGACCGGACGGGTACTGGAACGGATTCGAGGCGGATGGTGTGACTCCAAAGTTCAATAAGGAGAAGTATTTGAATGACCCGGATACATTGGCTGAAATTAACGGAAAAGCCGGCGATCTGGTTTGGGTGGGTAATACGATGTTTCTGGATAATACGAAAAAGAAGATGCTCTCGACCGTACCGCCCGAGAATATCGATTTCAGCAATCGCTGGCAGATGGAGGTTACATGGGCAACTCAAGGCGATTTTACCGAGTTCTTGAATTGGGAGCCCGCTCCAGATAGCGAAGAGGGCATCATTAGGCAAAGCATCAGAGATATATGGCTGACAGCCAGAGCGAAGTCGATGTATGCCAAAACAGATGAAGAAGCACTGCAAATATTGGATAAGGCCCATGACGATTCCATGCAGATTGGTTATGAGAAGTTCCTCAACCATGTAACCAAAGTATGGACCGAGAATAAGAAAGCATTGAATAAATAAGTAGTAAGGGAGGTCCGCTGTAACAGCGGGCCTCTGTCCCATTGGTTGAGTCGGCAGATAAAGCGGCATCCCCTGTTCAAATAGGATGGTTCAATAATATACTTGAAACAGGTAATTATTGGTTATCTGTCGGATGATCTCATGTTTTTGAAGGGGGCATCACGTGTGTATAACGTCTTATTAGTGGATGATGAAATGCTGGATCTCGAAGGAATGAAGCAGTTTATTCCGTGGGAAGAGCTCGGCATGAAGGTGGTGGCGGCAGTAAATAACGCCTTTGAAGCATGCGATATTATAGAACGGCAGCCGATAGACATCATGGTTAGCGATGTAAAAATGCCGAATATGTCGGGCTTGGAGCTGGCCCGCAGAGCGATAGAGCAGAGAGCAGACATTCGCATCATATTTGTAAGCGGTTTCCAGGAATTCAGTTATGTAAAGCAGGCATTGTCATTAAAGGCTTACAGCTATGTGCTCAAACCGATGGATGATAATGAACTGATCGCTGCGCTTCTGAAAGCGAGGCAGGATTTGGACAATGAACGGAAACGCCGTGACGTGGAAGAGGCATATCAGCGCATGATTCCAATGGCTAAGAACGACCTGCTCATCAGGCTGCTGGAGGGTGAGTATGATCACGACAACCTGCAAGGAATGGTCAAGCTGATTCAGTCATACGGATTGGATAAGCTGGAATGGCCTGTACGGGCCGCCGTTCTGGAGCTTGATGTGTTGAGCTGGACGCGTGAGGGCACACTGTCCCAGCAGGTGATGTCGAAAAACTTCTTTTGCGAGGTGAATGAAATCGGGCACAGGCACGGCATGCCGCACTGCTGCAAGCTGTCCTCCCAGCGAATCGCATTGTTGATTCATGACCGGCAGATGGAAGAGCTTGTGGCTGAGTTGTATAAGGTCATTCACGCCAATTTCCCCGTTACGATGACGATAGGCGCGGGGGAACCAGTGTATACGTTAGAACAGCTTCACAGTTCGTTCAAGCAGGCGGTGGAAGCTGTGGACGGGAAAATGTTCATTGGCAAAGGCAAGTTTATCATGTATGAGGAAGCAAGCAGGGAACCGGAAATGATCGATGCCCGAACGCTGGATACTCGCTTGGATGCTTTATTTCACGCTCTGACGGAGTATGAGCTGGTCCCGCTCTATGACGAGATTGAGAAATTGTTCGAATCGGTAAGCATGCTGAGATCCAAATTCACGGTGCATAATCTTGCGATGTTTATCATATGGAAGCTGGATCAGCAGTTGAAGGCTAGAGGGGAGAACTTATTTGATATTTTAGGAATGGAGCTTCATAATCTGGACATTCTGTTTCAGTTCGATACGATTGACGATATTCGCTCCTGGCTCGTACGGAAGGCGTTTGAAATATCCGAGCATTTGCGAAGCAAAGCCTGTTCCAAGAACAGCCGGCTCATTCGGGAAATGATTCAAATGATGAAAGACCGAATGAGTGACAACCTTACGCTCAAAGATGTGGCCCAGCAATTTTCTTTTTCCCCCAACTATCTCGGTTACATGTTCAAGGAGGAGACGGGTAAATCGTTCAGCGAAGTGCTGATCCAACTGCGGATGGAGCGGGCAAAGGATTTGTTGAAAGAGCCTTCCATGAAAATATATGAGATTGCCGATCAGGTAGGCTATCGCTATCTCCCTTATTTCAGCAGACAATTCAAAGAGGCTTACGGAATGACCCCGATGGAGTATCGCAAGCGAGTAACGTAACAGGGGGAGAGTACTATGAACGAGCAGCGGTCGAAACTCCGGTATTTGCCCATCGGCTATAAATTAATGCTTTCCTATATGCTGTTCATTCTTATTCCGGTATCTGTTATCGGCTATGTATCTCATTCCATGTATGAAGAATCGATACGGAAGCATGTGAAAATGAATGTTCGGGGAACCTTGCTGCAGATTCGCGATAATATTGAATATAAGATGCGGGATATGGTCCGCATTTCTTCTCTTTTATATGGCGATTATGATTTGTATCGTTTTTTACGAAGGTATGAGGAAGGATGGGATAACTACGACCGGATGACTAAAGAAATTTTGCCCAAGATAGAAGTGGCCACGAAATCGACCGGTATGAAGCTGTGGACCTCGGTGTTCTTCCGCAACGAATCACTTCATGAAATATATAAGAATATGATCGGAGATGAAAATCCGGTGGAAGGCACTTGGTCCTATGATATCTATCATCTTAACCGAATAGCAGGGAAGGATTGGTATCTCCAGTTCCCTCCCGAGAAGTACGGGATTACGATGAAATGGAGCCAAGTAGAGAAAGATGAAGAGCTTCATCGCATTTCTCTGCTGCGCAGGCTTGTAGATACGAACAATCCGGTTCAACTGCAGGAAGTCGGCTTCCTCCGCATTAATGTGGCCATTCAAGAATTGTTCGACAGTCTAGATTATTCCAAGATCGGCAGCGGCAGCGTCCTCTATATTCAAGATGAATCCGGCCGGATCATGCTGCAATCCGGTGAGCTCCCCGCCACTTATTCTTATGGACAAGAGCAGCTCGACAAGGGCTATTTAACGATTGAAGAAACGGTCGGACAGCCATCGTGGAAGCTGGTTGCGCTTGTGCCTCTAACGATCATCCAGCAGGATGCGATGAAGGTTCGACTGCTGATCATCTTTATTTGTCTGATTTGCTTTATTGTCTTATCTTTTGCAGGAGGGTTTGTCTCCCGGTATTTTGCTAAACGGATAAACAAGTTCGTTGCGGTGCTCAACGCCTTTCGTGAAGGAGATCTGCATAAGCGCATCTCTTACCGGGGCAAGGACGAGTTCTCGCAAATTGCAACGGCACTTAACCGAATGGGGGAAAATATCGAGACCTTGATCAAGGAAGTGTATTGGAACCAACTGCAGAAGAAGGAGGCGGAGCTGGAAATGCTGCAGGCTCAAATTAATCCGCATTTTCTCTACAACACCCTATCCTCCATCAGCCGTCTCGCCAAATTCGGACAGAATGACATGCTGCAGCAAATGGTATTGGGCCTGGCCAAATTCTACCGCTTGTCCCTGAATAACGGCAAGCTCATCATTTCAGTTCCGCAAGAGCTGGAACAAGCACTGGCATATGTAGACATTCAGAAGATCAAGTACGGAGAACGGCTTCATGTCCGGTTCGATATAGATATGAACATCTGGCCGTATAACACGGTAAAACTGATCCTGCAGCCTTTTATTGAGAATGCTCTGGAGCACGCCTGGTGCGGAGACCGGATCCATATTCGCATCGTGGCGGCTAAGGAAGGGGAGCATTTGCTATTTCGCGTCATTGATGATGGAGTCGGCATCTCCCCGCAGCGAGTGAGAGACATCTTCGACGGCCGGGATCACGTGAACGCAGGCTATGGCATCCGCAACGTCGATCAACGCATCAAGCTGCATTACGGTCCGGAATACGGCGTAACCATCGACAGCCGGCTCGGAATCGGAACGTCGGTCACGATCCGGATTCCTGCGAAGCGCAGGTGATTTTCGATGGGCTGGTGAGCAGAATTTTGTCCCGTCGTTAGTAGTGATCAAGGCTGCCGGATATTATTTGGCGGCTTTGTTTGCGATAGTAGCCATTTTAAAATAGGATAGAAGGTAGGAGTTGGTTATCAAAAAATAATTGGGAGTTGTAAGCTTGTGATTCTATCCGATAAAACGATTAGAAGCTTGCTTGACCGCGGGTCATTGGCAATCCACCCTTTGGAGGACGATCAAATCCGCGATGAACTTCGCATGGGCAGACAAATCCAACCCGCCAGTGTCGATCTGAGGCTGGGCAGGCATTTTCTGAAGGTAGACGAGAACGATATCCCCTTTATAGATTTAGAGCATCCCGCCAATTATATTTCTATTGAAAAAGAGGAGATCATCCTGCCTCCCCATTCTTTTATTCTGGCGACGACTATGGAGTATGTAAAGCTGCCGGATAACTTGACTGCCTTCGTAGAGGGGAGGAGCTCCATTGGACGGATGGGCCTCTTCATCCAGAACGCCGGTTGGGTGGACCCGGGATTCGAAGGGGAAATTACTTTAGAGCTGTACAATGCCAATCAGCTTCCGATCAAGCTCAAAGCGGGGCGCCGCATTTGTCAGCTTGTCTTTGCCCAGCTTGACCAGAAGGCCCAGTTTCCGTATAGAGGAAAATACCAGGGGCAGAGAAAAGCTACAGGCAGCCGGGTTTATGCGGATATCGAAAACAGGGGCCCACATTCTTAAAATATGGTAGCTTGAGCGGCCAAATGGTTATGAGCTTAAGAAAGAGGAATTTCTTTGACAACGAATAGGAATTGATTTGGGGACGACCCATCAAGCTTAGGAGAAGAAACTTATGAATTTTCTGTATACGGAAGTGATCCCAAGCCAGAACGAAATCTATAAGCTGTATGATTGTTTTGGATGGAACGACTATCTGAAGTTGAGCAAGGAAAGCCTTCATCAAGCTATGCTTCAAAGCTGGTGTGTCATCAGTGCTTATCATGAAGATGAATTGGTGGGGACGGGCAGACTGGTTTCCGACGGAGTCCTTAGTGCCTATCTCTGTGGGCTGGCTGTCCATCCGGATTATCAACAGATGGGGATCGGTAGTGAAATTGTGCGGCGTCTGGTCAGCAAAGGCCAGCATCAGAATCTGCATATAGAGCTTTTTTGCGAAGAGAAATTGCTTAACTTTTACGAGAAATTAGGGTTTGCCGTCTTTGCTTCGGGAATGAAGTATAGGAAATGAGGTTAACCCCAACGGATTAACCTCATTCAGGCAACTAACGTTTTTATTTATAGTTCACTAAGCGTTCAGCAAGATAGATGAATAGGGAGGCCGCATCCTCGCTAACATGCTTTCCTCTCTGGGCTTGGACTTCCCGAATAAAGTCCGTTAAATTGTTGTTTTTTAATTTGACCTGCAAACTGTTTAAAATACCCTGCTGCCGAATCCATCCTTTCTCGTAGCCCTGGTCTAAGAGACTTTGCAGCAATTCCTCACTCATGGGAGGAGTATACTTCCATAAATTCGAGCTGTTATCCGAGAAGTAGAAGTTTCCGTATTTATCCTGGTTTAAGTAATTTCCGATGCTTCCGTTAAGCATGATAAAGTCCATGCTGTCCGGTTTGACCATGAAAAATTGCCCCCGGGAAGTTCCATATACATTCCCGTCAATCCCTGTTCTTAAAAATCCGTAAGCCCACGTTGTGCTTGAGCCGTATCTTTTCAGCTTGGAGATACTTGTTTCCACTGTCCGGGTATCCGGATTAAAGGTAAAGATATGATCTTCGGCAATCCCCCAGATCATTCCGTCAGGGCCGACCGTCAACCCGGTCACCCCCCGCCTGCCGGCTACCGGTACCGTCTCGAATATTTTACTCTTCGTCTCGGGATCGAATATAAAGAGCTTGCCCTCGCTTTCCGCCGGACCGTCTGTGCCGAGTCCGCCATAAATCGTAGATCCGCCGTACACTAGGCCGTCCTTATAAACTAAGGACACGATACTTTGATTCGGAATAATGTTAGAGTAAACATCGAGCTCTCCTGTTGCAAAATTGTAAGTCGAGAGAGCCCCTTCCAGCGAGGTCGTGTCAGGGACCGTTCCGACATAGAGCTCATCCCGATCCTCCGCATATACCATGGCGAATGGGCGGTCCTGGCCATGACTGCGAAGGTCGAACAACGGCTGCGGATTCGTCCTGGACCAAGGCTGATTCGGATCATATTCCAGAATACGCCCTCCGGCGTAGGCTCCGATCAACAGCTTTCCGTCGCGAATTGCCGACGATTCGATCTGGCCGATCGCTCTCGTTTCGGAAATTTCTCCAGTCAGCGGATCATAGGAGGCGAAGCCCGACATGTACCCGGCTACATACATTTTTCCATCCGGCCCCGCATGAATGCTCTGAATAAGAATAGGGGAGCCACTGTAATGGGAAGGCAGAATGTCGGCCCGGTCCGTCGCAGGGTTGTAGTACACAATATGGCCGCCTCTGCCGCTGGCCACTAACGTCCAGCCCGGCCAATCGTCGTGATTCAATTCAACAAATTTACCGGTATGAAAATTATGTCCGTCCATCACTTCTTTAACCAATGAGATGGATGCGCTTGCCGCATCATAAACATATATGTTTCCATTGTAGGTAAACATCACCCGTCCCGGCTGATCCGGAACTGCAACTACCGTTTCGGAATGAATTCCTATCCCGTCCGGATTATAATATTCCAATGCTTCATCCTCGCCGCGGATAACGAGCAGATCCCCGTTGGAAAACTTCACGAACAGCCGATCCTCGGCAAATTTCATCCCATATGGAAAAGCATACGATTCCCCTCCATCAGGCAGAAGTCCGGAAAGCAATTCCTTATAGGTTCCATCCTCCACATTCATCTTGAACACCTTGCTCCGGGTTCCGCCGACTCCGACATACAGTTCATTCCGTTCAGCGTCATAGGCCATGGAGCGAACATATTTTTCCGTTGGTTCCGGCCGGCCCAAATCCTTGATTTGGCCATCCGCGGGATCATATTCGTATACTTTGGCGTTCGGATAGGTGCCCGCATAAATCTTGCCGTCCGGCCCAGGGGCCATAGCCCATACATGAGTTTCGTTTCCGAAACGCCCGATATGCTCGAAGCTGCCGTCGTCAGGGGAATAACGGTATAGCCCGCCGTTATAGTGCGTTCCAATGTATACTGAGCCATCTGTCGCGACTTCTACCGCCCAAGCCGATTCCACTCCAGGCATCGGGTAAGATTTTAATACTTCCCGTGTCAATACATCAATAACAACGAAACTAGTCGGCACGTCGTCTCTGCCTTTATACACGGTATACATTACATGAGTCCCATTCTCCATTCCGACTGTTCCGGTTAAATTGATAGAGCCGTTCACGACGCTGCCAATTTGTTCGAAGGTGCCCATCTGCACTTCTCCAATCATAATTTGATCCATATAACCGCGTCCGGTTCCGGTAGAAGAGGAGTAAAGCAGAATGGTTGCGGTAACCGCATCATCGGGAGCCTTGGTGAAAGCGGAATTTCTCACCCATTGTCCATCGGTTGAAGCTAACCAGTTCGATGTTTCGCCAAGCTTGACCCCATCCGCATCAAAGTAGCGGATGTATATCGCGAGGTTGCTTCTCTCGACCTTCATCATAGCGGAGACGATATATTGCGCGCCGGGAGTAATGGGGAAAGGGTCGCTTTCCAGTCCCAGAGCGCGGCTGGTATTCCTGTCGTCGAGCAATAGGCTGTAATTTCCTTCATAGGCATCCGCTGAAGTGACTTCATAGGACATATCACTGTACCCTGCGCCAAATGTCAGGCTCCAGCCCGGAATTTTCTCTCCTGTCACCGGCTCTTCAAAGCCGGCATTTAACACAGAAGGAGCTGCGGATGGGATATTATCCGCAGCGAGTGCGCCTTGCCCGAAGGGAAGCAAGGACATACAAATCAGCAATGAAAGCAGACGGGTACTACGGGTAAGCGATTTCATAATTTCATCTCCTTTTGATTAAATTTGGGGATATGAGAATCCCTGACTCACTTCTGACTTACAATTATGTTAATTTTGAGTTTAGTGAAGAAAAGTTCCATTGTCAACAAGATTTGTCAAAACGGCTCTTCCATATTTCTTGCTTCTCTTAACTTGATTCGATATGCTCTTGATAACAGAAGAGCATTCTGGTGCACCGTAGAAGAATGAATAGAACAAGGTGGTTAGCGTCATGTCCGAGCAACGGAATCGAAAGAATTCACGAAGCAGAATGGAGCATATGATAGCCACTCTGCGAATGGATATTATTACGAACAAGCGAAAAGAAGGCCAATTTCTGCCCTCGGAACGAGAACTCGCGAAGCAATTCCATCTCAGTAACAAGCTTGTACGCTTGGCCTTAGAGCAGCTTGCCGCCGAAGGACTGATCGTCAAGATTCCGCGTGTAGGCAATAAAATAGCCGAATCTTCCCCGGCAAAGCCTGTTCATGTCAGATTCGGCTATCATTCCTCTTTGGGTTATGACGCTGAAATAGAGCAGCTGCTTGCAGCGTTTCATAAACGCTATCCAGGCATCGTCATCCAGCCGCTTCAGCTTTCCTACGATAACTATGAGCATACGGTCATAGAGTATATGGAGTCCGGACTGCTGGATGTGATCACGATGAATTTCAGCAACTTCAATCATTTTGTTACGGAGAAGATAACCGGTCTGCTGCACCCGATGGATGAAAATCCTGCGGTTTACCCGCTCTTGACCACAGCATTCCAGCATGAAGGGCGGTTAATGGTGCAGCCGTTTATTTTTTCTCCGTTGGTCATTTGCTATAACCGCAGGCATCTTCAAGAGCTGCAGCTGGAGCTTCCGCTACAACCACGTTCTTGGGAGGAGCTGCTGCATATCGCTTCCCGGCTGACAGTGGAGAATAGCAGGTTCGGCTTTTACTATTCACTGCATTCCCGAAACCGCTGGCCAGTTTTTCTATTGCAAAGCGGCCTGAAATTTCATGCGGAGGCAGGAAGATTCGAGGAAGCGGTCGAGCGGATCATAGAAGGGTTGAATTTATGCCGGGAGATCATTTATGCGCCGAACACATTTCCGATCTTCCTGTCTGAAAGCGATGCGGATGCCGAGCAATTATTTGTGCAGGAGAAGGTTTCCGTGATCATGACTTCGTTATTTGCCATGAACCGTCTGAAAGGCTCGGGGATACCATTTGACGTTGCTCCGCTTCCAGTGCTGCGGGAAAATAAAACGATTCTGTTATCCATCGGCCTGGCCATCAGCAATAAATCCGAAGTTAAAGCCGCTGCGCTGAAACTGGTTGAATTTTTCTTATCCATGGATGCTCAATCGTTGATTAAACAGAACACATACGGTTTTCCGGCGGTTCTAGATACACCGGATCCCGGACAATCAGAAGGCTTGTACAGGCCTCCCCATATCGGGGAAATATTAGGAAACCAGCCCGCCTACCACGTTTTTCAAGAATTAAATTTGAATCAGAACGAGATTAATGCTATTTACAGGGAAGCCCGTATGTATTGGGCGAAGCTGCTTACAGAGGAAGAGCTTCGTGACCGAATCTCGGCCATATTGAGCAAACGCGGCGAGTAAGAGATGGACGAGTCCATAATAGTCTCTGTTTAACTTCCAAAAGCGAGGTTCAACTCCACCGTCTTTAGACGGTATCCGCTTTTAGCCCTACAGG
>NZ_JBHTIU010000059.1:0-11985 GCF_042677205.1 Paenibacillus residui | reverse complement strand
CCTTGAGAGGAACCTGGTTTCTTGCGGCAGGGAGGAGGCTGAAGCATGAATTTCATTGATTTTCGCTTTAAAGTTAGGACGACCCTGGTTCTCGAAAAATCTGCTGCCAAAAGGGCATTTATGAATACGGCTTCCTTGTACCTTATAGATGCGTTTTAGCTATTTAAAGCAATTAGCGCATGTAGAGAAAGTTTGGGAGAGCCGTGAACGGATCATCGATTGAGGCCGGCAGGCATCGTGTCATTAAGTACTTACCATTCGATGAGTAAGATTTTCTACAACCGGAAGCATTCGGGCCTCTTTTTCCATAGAATTATGGCATAAGGGACAAGCCGGAGTGTCCACGAAGGAGAAATCCTGTCTCATCCATCCATTGCAATCCTGATTGGTGCAAGCCCATACCTCCGTCTCTCTTTGTTCGATTTCTTCAAAAGTTTTGCGTGAATACAAAACAAAGCCCTCCTTCCATCATGATCCCACAATATTTTCCATCGAACCGCATTTATAATATGTGATGATCTGCAGGTAATTATTCGGTCAGTATCCCTGCTCTTGGATGAGAATGTCCTCGGCTCGAAGGGTCCGCAGCTCCTTCTTGGATAGCCGATTGATCTGCGGAGAGTAAAATTGCATTAATCGTACGGCCTGGTTTCTGATTGATTGCTCAATGACATTTCGGACATAGCGGGCATTGGAGAAATTGACAAGATTTTGTTCTTTCTCTTGGACCAAGTCCGCTTTCAGCTTCTGCTCCGATGCTTCGGACAACTCATAATCCCGTTCTTTCGCCATCTGACGTGCGATGTCCATTAATTCTTCGATTGTGTAGTCGGGAAAATCAATATGTACGGGGAAGCGAGAAGGTAAGCCGGGATTCAGGGAGATGAAAGTTTCCATTTCCAGCGGGTAGCCGGCCAGGATCAGGATGAAATCATTACGGTGATCCTCCATCATTTTGACAAGGGTATCGATGGCTTCTTTGCCGAAATCCTTCTCTCCTCCTCGGGAGAGAGAATAGGCTTCGTCAATAAAGAGAACTCCTCCAAGCGATTTTTTGACCAATTCGCGGGTTTTCTGGGCGGTGTGGCCAATATATTCCCCGACAAGATCCGCCCGGTCCGCCTCCACCAGATGGCCCTTGGACAAGACCTCCATTTTCTGGAATAATTTAGCCAGTATCCGGGCAACCGTTGTCTTTCCAGTACCGGGATTGCCGTTAAAAATCATATGGTATACCTGCTTGTTTGTCTTGAGCCCGGCATTTTCCCGCAGCTGATTGATTTTGAGGAAGGCGTAAATTTCATAAACCAATTTTTTGACCCTATCCAAACCGATCATTTGATGAAGCTCATCCAGAACTTCTTTGCATGGATCAATTTCGAGTATTTTGCGGTCTTGATTTTCTTCCGGTTCTCTCTTGTTAAGAACGATGTTGATCTGCCCGGGATTTTTCTTAATCCGGACCTCCTTAGTGATTACTTCAGCACTTTCCGCCATTAAGCTTACCACCTCGCTTATACATTATATTAGCGAAGGGGCAAGAATATTTTAAAATGGTAAAACCGTCTCCCGGACTTACTGTTAACCCTTATTTTTTGCATTCCTCCTGAAGGAAGTGACCGCGAGCAGAACCAATGGCAGTATAATGCCGTAGGTGCCTCCGTAGGGGAGCCATATTTGTTTATTGTAGTAATCATTATGAGCGTAATCCGGGTGGACGATCAGAGACAGAATCGCAAGGATCATTCCTAAGGGCAAAGTCAGCGGACGGTAATCTTTCAGCTTGAAAATATGGGTGAGACCCGTAGCAGAGACATAGAACAGGATGGTCATTTTATAATAAATAGTAACAAACCAAAGGGTGGCCACAATGACCTCGACCCTCTGGAAAAAATCCCCCACGTTTATCATCTTGGCCAAAGAGTAGCTGGGGTACACTTGCATTTCGGTCATTTGTGCCCCTAGTACGGCTATGGCCAGAAAGATCATAAGGATAAGCACGGCTCCGCCAATAGCAGCCCCAATGACGAAAGCGCGGTTTGCTTTGTCCGGCTTGTTCACACCGGATGGATAGAACATCAGGAACACGACGGGAGTCAAGGAAAAAATACTCATATAAAAAACAGATGCCTTTATAATCGGTTTCGGTCCTTCGGCCATGACCGGCCCCAGATGATTGATATCAATTTGCGGGGAAAGGGCTACCAACAGGATAAAGAATAAAAACACCACGAACAGAAACAAAATGTCAGCGGAACGTGCAATAGTTACCAAGCCCAATCGAACGCTGTATAGCACAAGCATTATACATGTGATATTGACGGCCCACATGGGAGTTCCGGGCAGAATCTGAATCGTAATAAACTGCCCCATGAAATAAACCAGCTCGGCTGAGGTAACGAAGGTGAAAAAAACAAAGGTCAGGGAAATGATTTTTCCCGCCAAAGAGCCGAAGGCTTTGTCGTTCATTTCCATCAGCGTTAAGCCTTGGTTCCGTTTGCCCACGACCGTATACAGCCAGGATAGACACAGCCCTAATCCTGTGCCAATCACAGCGGCGATCCAGGCATCCTGTCTGGCGAGTTCAGCCATACTGGAAGGGACGATAAGAATGGCGGTGCCAATGGAAAACAGAGCGACCATGATGGCAAATTGCCGGACCGTGTATTTATCGCTCATCTGTATCTGACCCACCTCTATTCTATCAGCCAAGGCTTCAATGCTTCGCTAATTGGTCTATATAGGACAATAATCCAATCCAGCGGATTAGGAATATTTACTTTCATGACATAAGCGGCCGTCAAACCTGTGGCCATAAGGAGCAGAAGCCAGAAGAAAATTTCTTCTCTCGCCAGTCGATGCTTTCTCAGATAAGGTATTTCCTTGATCGCGATTAGAACTCCGATCAGAATAATTCCAATACTCTTCCACATCCAAACCTACTCCTTAGCTGTCTTCATAAACGGGTTCCCGATCGTTCCGGAATGCCTCAATTTGATTTTCGCATCGACTTGAATCGGCATTTTCCTGAAGGCTTTATTCCAGTCTTTTTTATTTTTTTTCCAGTAGGCCGGGTTGGAACGGTGAACCTCTTCTCCGAAGCCGAACACATCCGAGCCTAGTTTTTGTCCGGCACGAATGGAGGTCAGGATTTTCTTCTCCAAACTTTCCTTATATAACTGTTCCAATTGATGGAGAACGACTCTCTTGGTCAGATCGATGGAACAGCTAGCCTCGGCGATGCTGCCTTCAATGTTAATCTTTACTTGTGCCTCCGGCTGCCCGTCCTTAAGCTTCGTTATCATTTTGCTGTCGGCCCTACCGACTTCAATCGTTATCTCTCCCTGCCCCTCCGGACAAGGTATGATGGCCACAGTGCTTTTTACTTTTTTGCGAAGGTAGGTTACCCCCTTGCTGTTATCCTGATCAAACCAGCCGATGAGCCTGTCATCCTTAAAAATGGCGAGACCGGCGTACCGGAGGACGGCTTCCGGAGTGATCTCCTTAACATTTTGCTGGGTTTCGCCTATTCGCTGATCTCCTATCAATTCCAACGCCGTTAAGACTGGCTCGCGTCCATCGCTAATCAGGTCGTTGATCAGGTCGTGCATGGCAATTCCAACAGCAGGGGCCCAGTATCTCTGCGCGGTTTCCAATGAAGACAGCAGCCGGTTCGCCGGTATTTTCTCCAAGGGGGTAACGATTTTAAGCATATTTTCCGCCTTGGTGTTTTTGGCTACGACAATATAGAAATCCGTTCGGAATTCATGATCTCTGGAGAAAACATCCATTACTTTATTAAGCCCTTCCTTGGCAATTTCGTCGCTCAGAATAATCATGCGAAGGTGAGCCCCGTACAATCGCCGCGGGGATGTCAACGTCATTTTCCGATAAGTCTCCATCAGAGTCTTGCCTGTGGCCGAATAAGTAGTGACGGGAGAGCGAACGCCTCCCGCCCCTTTTTTCGCCACTTCGGACGGTTCGACGACCTGTGCCGTCAATTTGTATAATTCTCCTGCCTTGTCAATGCCCACGGCGACCTGAATCGCCAGGTCGTTCAGTTCCCTGCGGCTCCAGCAGCTGGTCAGAAGGATTGTAAGGAGTACCCATACAAGTGCAACACTCAAGCGGCGTTTCATTAGGCTCACCATTCTTCTGTCATTGGTTATAAGTAACATTATTAACTCGGGGCGATCAATTTAAACGAACACTGCCGGGTATGTGTGCAAAGCGGAAAAACGGGCGTTCACCCCTCTGGAATAGTGCAATAATACAGGCTCGTCCGGTAAGTGGATTCCCAAGGCATCCGTCAATGTGTTCGCCAATTGGGCCAATTCAACGGATTGCAGCGGCCAAGGAGGGTGGAAGACTTGACCGCAGTAGATTTTCACGTACGGCTTCGCAATGCAATAAAACCGGTATCGTTCCGTCAGCCAGTGCTCCAAAGTGCCTTTCTCCGCTTGATAAGGCGCGGACAAAGGACGGTAATGGGCCGCAAAAGAAGGGGACTCCGATGTCACTCTCCGGCTTGAAAGCTTCAAAAATCCGTCTTTGTGCTTAAGCTGCATTTTGGCCCGGTAGTATGGAAGCTTGTACCACCATTTGGCGATGTTCAGCACAATGGGATCGGAGGCGTCCAGAGTAATGAAATACACTCCCGGCCCCTGTTGGTGGGAGACATAGGTACGTACATTCACTTCCGGGAAAGAGAAGGGGTAAGGAACGGGGCAGCCCCTTAACCGAATTCCCGTCATGCGGAAGGCGACAACCCCAAGCCAGGCCTGCCCTTTGAACGTATCTATCGTTAAAGGCCGGGGGACCCTCTCTCTTATAGAGGAAACCGGAACCGGCCAGTGAAGGAACAGCACATGCTGCCAGCTCTGTTTCATGATCCAGGCGTCCTCGTCTTGTGCCGGAGGGAAATGGCTATGGCTCATGCGGCGTTCCCCCTCGTTCATTATTTTTTCTTGAAATAGTCAAACCAGTTTTTCCCTTTCTGCGGGTAGGTCGGAGAAGTCGGCTTCTGCGGCACTGCCTGGGTGTCCCCTGCAGGCTCCATCGGGTCTGGACCTCCGAGCGGGTCGTAAGCTTGCGTGGCCAAGGGAATGCCGGTCACCTTGCTTGTCCATTCGTCCAACGAGGCCAGATCTTCTGCCTGCACCTGCTGCAGACTGGTTTTCCCGAGGGCGCGGATGCCCAGCTTCATTTCCTCGACGAAGGAAGTGAAGAAGTTCTCCAAATGACGGGCGGCCAGATTTTCATCGAACTGCTCGGCCATCTCCCCCGGATAAAAGGTAAGCTGCGTAGGCGGCTCCCACGGAATCGCTTTGGTCACTTGCTCGTGCGTCATGGCCCACAGCAGGGCGGTGCCCATGTATACTCCGTCTGCTCCCAGCGCAAGAGCCTTCAGGCATTCCCCCGGATTGGAAAACCCGCCGCCGACCAACAGACTGATTTGATCCTTGACTCCGCGTTGATTCAAATAACGGACGGCACGGCATAAGGCAAAGAGGGTGGGGAGGCCGAAATCATCCTCGAGAATCGGCGGACCGCCTTTCGTTCCGGCCTGGCTTCCGTCTAAGCTGATGAAATCAACGTTCGCCCGGATAGCTACCTCCAGATCCGCCTCCAGCTTCGCACTGGCGCAGAGCTTCACGCCTATGGGCACTCCGCCGGTCACCGAACGCAGCCTTTCAACCAAAGGGATCAGGTCGTCCGGCTGGTTAATTTCCTGGTGACGGGAAGGAATAACGACGATTTCTCCGTCCTTCACGTTCATGACCTGACGCGCTTTGCCGGGCATAAATTCAGGCGGAATAATGCTCGCGGCTGTTGCGGTAGCTCCCTGGCCGATATGAATTTCTATAGCATCCGCTTGATTGAGAATGGAAGGCTGCTTCGACCAGTGGCCGGAGTTGTACTGCAAGATGAGAAATTTGGCAAGATTGCGTTCCTCGGGCAGAAAACCGCCTTCCCCCGTGTTGGTCGCCGTTCCGACGGCGGATGTTCCTCGGGCCATTGCGATTTTGACCTTCTCGCTCACTCCTATTCCATACCCCATGGCTCCGGCCATAATAGGAATTTGCAGCGTCATGGGCTTCTTGGCCTTCGGACCGATGGTCACCTCAAGGTCAACATTCTCATCCTCGTGGACAGGGAGTACGGCTAACTGAGCCGGTGTAAAAATCAGCCCGTCGAAGCTCAGATGCTTGCGTGGACTGCCGAATGGCCTCTCAATAATGGCGCCGGAAGCCGCCCGGAGGCTGTTCTCCATCACCTTGATCGGATTTGTGCGGGTCAAGGCGGTAACCATCTCCCAAATATTAACCGGATATCGTTCAGACATCAGTTTTTTCATGAACATAGCGAGCAGCCGTTGTGTAATCGGTTTGAAGAAGATGACCAGCATGCCTATAACAAGCAGGAAGGCCAGCAGGGTGCCCGCTATAGAAACCAGGAATGACCCTATCAACGATGTTTGCATAAGGCATCTCCTTCTGTATGGTCATCGTAAGTTAAACCTGAGGATAGCAGGGGGCGGGAGCTTCTTGAACCATCCAAGCTTCATTCCCGGAACCCGCGTTTTTAATAATGGTCGTCCACCGGATTTACCGACCCGGAATGCGACGTGTGGCTTTCCCTTGGCGGATTTATAGGGCTCCTTTAGGAGCATTTTTTGCATTGAACTCTCATCATTGTTCGTCCTTCTGCTTCTGTGCAGGAGCTTCGCTTCCGGTTCCGGAGCGCCCGCCGCCGCTCTGTCCGCTATCTCTGGTGCGGACGGTATTCTGCTTAACTACAATATCCGGCCGGGTATACATCTTCCACCAAGGCATGCGGATGACATTGTCCTTCTGGTCGGAAACGCGAAAAGGAGCGAACGGGGTCATATACGGAACGCCGAACGATTGCAGGTGACATAAGTGAAGGACGAGAGCAATCGTTCCGAGGAAAATTCCATAGAACCCAAAGGAGGCCGCAAGCCCCATGAACCCGAAGCGCAGAATACGTGCCGATATTCCTATTTCGAAGCTTGGAAAGATGAAGCCGGCAATGGCGGTGATGGATACGACGATAACCATCGCGGGGGAAACCAGGCCCGCCTCAACCGCTGCTTGTCCCAATACGAGGGCTCCGACAATGGAAATAGCCGTGCCTATCGCTCTGGGCATTCGTATGCTCGCCTCACGCAGCAGCTCGAAGGTGATTTCCATGATCAACGCCTCAATAAAGGCCGGGAACGGAATGGCCTCTCTCTGGGCAGCCAGGCTGATCAACAAGTCTGTCGGCAGCATCTCCTGGTGGAAGGTGGTGACGGCGATATAAATAGAGGGACCGAACAAGGAGATAAAAAAAGCAACATATCGAATCAGCCGCAGCAGACCGAAATCCGAACGGTGATAATAATCCTCTGCCGACTGAAGGAACTGGGTGAACAAAGCGGGCACCATCAGCACGAAAGGCGTACCGTCAACAAGGATAGCTATCCTTCCTTCCAGCAGAGATGCCGCCACGACATCGGGCCGTTCCGAATTGTTGATCGTCGGGAAGACGGTATAGGTTTTGTCCTGGATAAACTCTTCTACATAGTTGCTTTCCAAAATACCGTCTATATCAATTTGCTGCAGGCGTATACGAACCTCTTCCAATGTCGTCTCATTGACCAGACCGTTCATGTACATGATCGCCACTTTGGTCTTCGTTATGCGCCCGACCGGGTTCATTTCCAACCATAAGTTCGGGTCTCTAATTTTGCGGCGAATCAACGTAATGTTCGTCTGCAGAGCCTCGGTAAATCCTTCTTGCGGCCCCCGCACCACGGTTTGTGAGGTAGGCTCCGTTATATTCCGGTGTTCGAAACCGACCGTATCTACAGAAAAGGCCTGAGCTTGCTGATCGATCAAGATAACCGTCTCGCCACAGAGGATAGCATGATGAACGGTCTCCCAATCGGTCAAGCTGCGATAATCTCCTACTGTAATTCGCATAAGCCTGACCGCCTCGGAGGAATCTCTCCACTGGTCGTGAGCGGCCTGAGATGCAAGTGACTCTATTAGGCGATAGACGGAGGTCCGGTCGGCCATTCCGTCTATGTATATGAAGGCTGCCCGGATGCCCGGGGGCGGACCGAGGGTAAGCTCCCGGAATATCAGGTCGTCGCTGTTTCCAAAAGCCTCTCTAAGCAAGTTCAGATTGTCCTGAAGGACAAGATTTAATCTCATGGGCCTACCTCAATTAAGCGAGTTTTGCTTACATTATTGGCATATCGCAAACGACCTAAACATGGGTGATTCGTGAATAACATGTTCTTAATATAAGGGAAGCCGGTGAATCGGCACCCTCCCGCATCCGGCCCGGAAGTGCCTGCCCCATGATTATCCCGTTTTAATTATGTCAATAATGAATTATCAGATTAAGCGCCGCCCGACAATCAATCCATGGACCATCCGGCCAGGATAGCAGACTGTCGTTATATGGCATGGCGCGAAGTTAGTCCTGTATTTGACAGTGTGCCGGAAGCGAGGGAGAAACATTGGAGTATGCCGTGGTGATCGTATTGGCCGGCGCCCTGGGAGTATGGCTGGAGGTTCCCGGATTAAGACGTAAGAAGCTCTACAGAGAGCTTCGCTTGTTTAGCATTGCCCTGTTGGCGGCGATAGCTATCGGAATCATTAAGAGCTTGCAGCTTCCGTTTCCCAACTTGATGGAATGGATCATGATAGCTGTGAGTCCGCTTGTGGAATGGTTCGGGGGATGACAGAATTGAAGGGCAAAGGAATGATTGCATGAACCGTTCTGAGATAACCACCCGCCAGTTCTGCCTGCTGGTTACTCTGTTTACGATCGGCAGCTCGATCCTGTTCGTTCCTTCGCAATTGGCTGAAGAAGCGCAGCAGGATTCATGGTTGGCACTGGGGATCGGGATTATCATCAACTTGCTTGTCGTTGGTTTGTACCTTCGTTTGGCCAGCTTCTATCCGGATAAGACATTGTATGATTTGATGGAAATCTTGATGGGCAAATGGGCGGGCAGGCTGGCCATTGCGTTAACCTTTCTGTTTGCCTACTTCGTTTGTGTGATCAGCTTGGTGTACTATGTAGGCTTTTTTCTCGGTAATCAGATCTTTCCGGATACTCCGATCTTTTATTTGAACGGATTGTTTGTCATCACGGCTGTTTATGCCCTGCGTTTGGGGTTGGCTACTATCGCCCGGGCCAGCGAGATTTACATTCTGGTCTTTATTTTTTTGTTCGTACTGCTGACTGCAGCCCTCATTCCCGAGATGGATGCGAATCAATTCAAGCCGGCCCTAACCACACCATTCTCATCCTTGTTACGGGGAGCGATTTCCTATAATAGCTTCTCTACCTTTCCGTTATTTTTCTTTCTCACGATTTATCCAATCCATGTGAAGAATCGCCGCAAGGCAGCCAGAAATTTTATATGGGGAACTCTGTGGGGAGGTTTGGTTCTCTGGCTTATATGTACGGTGGCCATCTCCGTATTAGGGGCCAAAGCAGCAGCGACCTACACTTTTCCCGGTTATGTCTTGGCGCAAAGGGTGAATATAGGGGACTTTTTTACTCGGATTGAAGCATCGATCCCCACTATTTGGATGATCTCGCTGTTTATCAAGCTGCTGATCTATTTTTATGCCTCTCTGCAGGCGTTGGGGAAGCTGACAGGGGTTCGTCAGAATTCGATTTATATCATTCCGTTAGCATTGGTCGCGTGGGCATTGTCGGTTGACCTGTTTACCAATTCCGCCCATTTGATGGAATGGAGCCGACATACACTGCCGGTTATTACTTTTTTGTTTGGCGTCCTGCTTCCATTCCTTCTTCTCGTATTGGCGTTGGTTCGCCGCCGTTTTCAGAGGGGCGGGGACAACGAAGAGGCTTAGAACGGACGGATCGGTTGAGTGTCCGAGGTTCTTGGGCCGTTCCTGCCGAATAGACGGGGAATATGAATTAGAACGAATCGGACAATTCTCGAACGGAATACGTATTATCATGGAGCAGAAAGGGGAGGATGACCGGAAGATTAATGAAGAAGGAATTATCCGCTGATTTAGTATTCCGAAGCGGCAATACTTCTGCGTGGAAGTCTGAGGAACAGCTCGCTCGGGAGCTGGCTGCCTGGGTGGCCGGTGTCCTGAGCAAGTATCCGGACCCGGAGGAGACCCGGACGGAAAGACGGGGCCGGGATTATTTTCTAGAGCTATCATCTCTTCCATTATGTAAGTCCGGTCAGAAGGAGGGGGAACGGAAATAGCGGTAAGCGGAAACAGCATTAACCATGAGTTAACAGCGTTCCGGTTATCCGGGCTTTGGCGCGAAGCAAGCTCTTTCGGGAGGATAGGGCTTGCATTCTGCAATAGGATTCTATTCACTTGCAGACCCGCAAGGTGGTGCCGATGATCATTATCCGGGAAGCTTACCAACTCCATACGGAACAATTGAATGCCTTGATCGAACAGATCAAGGCTCTTGTTTATGTAAGGGTATCTACAGATGACCAGGCCAAATATGGCTATTCTCTGGAGTCGCAAATCGAGAGGTGTGTCCGGTATGCCGAGAGCAAGCATCACTATAGCCGCGAGCAGTTAATGATCCTGGTAGAAGCGGGGGAACATGGTGACAATCCGGACCGTCCCCTGATTAATTATTTGCTGTATTTGCTGGAGCGGGGAATCGGCTCTAAAGCGATCTTTCTGCATCCGGACCGAATGAGCCGGTATCTGCATTTGCAAATCGAGCTGTCGTCCAAAATATGGGATTTGGGCTGCGACATTGAATTTGTCGAATTCGATCTGGATAAAAATAACCCCGAATCCATGCTGATGTTCAATGTACAGGGAAGCATCGCGCAGTATAACAAAGCCAAAATTTTGGCCAACACGAAGCGTGGGCGAAGAACAAAAGCACTGAAGGGCGAGGCAGTCGGGATGCGCCGGTTATACGGTTATTCCTTCGATACGGAAGAAGACAGAATCGTGGAAAATCCGGAAGAAAGACGTATCTATATGATGATGGTCGATATGGTTCTGAATAAAGGCTATTCATGTTCGAGGATAGCGAGAGAACTGTCCTCCAGAGGGATTGCGGCTCCGAACGGCTCTGTATGGTATCAGGCGACCGTCAGCCGAATTTTGAAGAACGAATCCTATACGGGAACTTATTATTACGGCAAAACTGAAGTTGTCCAGCAGCAGGGCAAGCCGCGGTCGGTCCGCAAAAGCCGAGAGGAGTGGATAGCCATCCCGATTCCGGCCTACATTGAGAGAGCGACGTACGAGCAAATCCAGCACAGGCTTAAGAGCTGGAGGAAAACGGGCGGACGGCCTTCCGAGGACTATCTGCTGAGAGGGCTGGCCCGGTGCGGAAGATGCGGAGCCGCGGTGACGTCGGGCGTGACGACGAAGACAGCCGGAGGCCGAGTCAAGTACTATACCTGCACCGGTAAGACAAAGAAGGGATATAAGGTAGGAGCGGCGGACCCCGCCCGACCGGTATGCCGGGGGAGGAATTGGCGGGTCGACCGGGTGGATGCGATCGTCTGGCAGCGGCTCTCGGTTCTTCTTGCAAAACCCGAGCCCTACGTCATTAAATATATCGAAGGATTGTCCAGCCACCACAAGCTGCAGGAGCTGCAGCTTCGCAAAGCGGAGCTCCAGCGCACGATCACGGATAGAGCCGGGGCGAGAAGCAAATATGTGGATTTGTATGCTTACGGCATCATTCGGACGAAGGAAGAGCTTCAGACGAAGCTGGAGAGCCTGGACGAACAATTGAAGATTTTGCGGAAGGATATGCAATTCATTGATGAAATGCTTCAACACGCCTGCGAAAATTTTAATTATGCGGACCGTGTGATAAAATATGTGCGACAACTGAAAGATTTGCTTTCGTCCTCTTCATTGAGCATGGCCGACAAACGTGCATTCATCGGATTGTTAATCGACCAGGCGGTGCTTCATGAGG
>NZ_JBHTIU010000058.1:0-6795 GCF_042677205.1 Paenibacillus residui | reverse complement strand
GCACGCGGGGAGCCGCGATGCCGCCTGCCACGGCGAGGTACGCGCGGCAGCCGCTCCGGCAGCCGCCGAAGCGGAGCGTGCCGCCGCGTTTGACGTAGACGGGCCGCCAGGCCGGCACGGCATCGCCGTCGATGGAGGGGGACAAGTCCCCTCCGCAGATGGCGATGAGCGCATCGGTGTCGAACCGGAGGGCCGGGCCCGTCAACGTCATTTCCAGGGCGGCAGCGTCCTCCGCGTTGCCGACCAGCGCGTTGGCCGTCCGCAAGGCGAAGGCGTCCATGGCGCCGCCGACCGGCACGCCGTATTTCTGGAAGCCGGCCCGGCCTTTGTCCTGGACGGTCGTGAAAAGTCCGGGTTGCAGAACATGCAAGCTCATGATCGACGTCTCTCCCATTGTTTGTATTCTGAGGCCGTAATCGGCTGAAAGCGGACCGTATCCCCGGCTTGAAGCCGCGTGGGCGGGGATTCCTCCGGGTTAAACAGGGCTAGCGGAGAACGGCCGATCAGCCGCCAGCCGCCCGGAGTGGGGAGCGGATATATCCCCGTTTGAGTGCCGGCGATGCCTACCGAGCCCGCCGGGATCACAGGTCGAGGGGCAGACAAACGGGGAGCCGCAATTCGCTCCGACATTCCGCCCAAGTAAGGGAACCCGGGAGCAAAGCCGATCATATAGACACGGTAATCTCTGCCGGAGTGAATAGCGATTACATCCTCGGTAGTGAGCCCGTTCAGAATCGCAACGTATTCGAGATCGGGGCCGTACTCTTCCCCGTAGCAGACGGGAATGGTCACTACCCTGCGGTGAACCAGAGGTTCAGCTTGATGGCTTTCCGTTCGGGCAGCCGCTTCCCGGACCCATTCGCATACCGCCAAATACGGTGAAAGGACGTTTTGACCCGCGGATTGAACCGCTTGCTCAGGACAGGACACAGTATACGGGTCATAATAAACCGCGAGCGTGTTGAAAGCCGGGACGACCTCAATCAAGCCGGGAAAAGACCGGGCTTCCAGCTCCGCCGCCAAAGACAGGACCTGATGATGGATATCCGGGTCAATGCGGTCCCCCAGCTCCACGAGAACGGCGGATTCGCCAAGCGGGAAGATCCGAGGATAGGGGGGTGGGAATAATTCGGGAGTCAATACGGTCCCTCCTTGCGTATATAATCCTAATATCTACCCTCTACGATACAACCTAACGGATCGTCCCGGCAACCCGTAATTCATGCGGGCTGGAGGGTAGGGGAGTGGTCATGGCGATGTTCGGGTTGCACCCCCCGTCGGACCCTCCGTTGTTTGTCACGTATGTTCTCGGATGGGGAAAAAAGACAAGCCTTCGTTTTTTCTGTATGATTCGAACCTTTCTCTAGGCATTGGCATAGAATGCAAGGGAAAGTGACAAAGATCGGAGGCTGTAAATGATGAATGTGGAACTTGTTAGCCGGCAAACTGTTTACCAGGCGGATGCGGAACGGGTGGAAACGATCAAATCCATCCGCAGCAAGGTTCGGATGATCTGTGGGCAATGCATGCAAAGACCGGTTCGTGTCGAAATGATCGACGGGCATGTTTATGAAGGGACAATTGTCCATATGGACAACGGACATCTTTATTTAAGCGTCCCCCAATATCCTTCCATGCAGCGGTCATTCTGGAATCCGTATTACAACGCTTACGCATATAATAATGTCATCCTTCCGTTAGTCCTTTACGAATTGTTGGTCATTACCTTGTTGTCGTAATAATGGGAAATTCACCCGGGGAGCATGTGGGGAAGAATCGAAATTAAAGAAACGGAGTATAGAAATAAAGCATTGTTCAATTTGAATGGCAAAAGAATTGTGATCTACAATGCAACGGTGATTACGAAAAAAAACATTTTATTCCGGGTGGAGGGAGCCTATGAGAGGCTTCCATCTATCCGGTTTTTTGTTTTTTGCCCATTTGGTTTGCACGCGAGATATACAAAGAAGAATAAAAATCAATAAAAAAATCGCTCCTTTCATAAAAAGAAGCGACTTCGCTGCTCCAAAGAGCGATTGGATAACCCTAAGATTTTTAAGTGCCGGGCAGCCGTTGATTAAATACGAATGTCCAATTTATGGCCCAAATCCGGATGGATGCTTGTGGTTTCCATCATCTGTGAGATCGTTTGGCCCTGCTGCTCGGCCTGATCTTTGGACATGCTCAGCAGACGAATCCCGACGGATTGAGACAATGATGCCTGGCTGAGTACTATAGATAGGGCTGCTATATCCATGTAAACCCTCCTCGTTTTGGATTTCATAACTAATATCGGTCTTTTGGCGTTAAAAGTGAAATCACGGGGAAAAAAGAATCGAATGCTTTTGACTCAGGCCCAGTTATGTCGGGGCTCCGATTTTAATTGAGAGCATTCATGAAGGCTGGCGGACAAGAATAGATGAATTTACAGAAAAAAACGTAATAAAAAATGATTAAATTTATATATTGCGTCATATAAATGATTAATGTATTATAATACTAAAAATATGACGTCATATATTAAATTATAGTACTCATAATTCTCTATCTGACAAATAGGTTTAGAGCGACAAAATGCTGGGAAGGGGAATGTGTGTGGAACATAATATGGGTTTAACGGAAAAGACGGCTGGCGTATTTCCTTTGGAACTCGGTACTATTTTATGTCGAAGCTGCGGCAGAATTATAGGAACGGTGCCTACAGAGGGTGTCCGAATGTTCTACACGGAATGCAATGAAGGAAATTGCAACCGGGTTGGAGGAGTCGAAGCGGATGAATAACAATAAATGGGTCTATCGTTTTCAGGAAGGCAGCAAGACAATGAAGGAACTGCTTGGCGGCAAAGGAGCTAATTTGGCGGAGATGACAGGCATCGGTCTTCCGGTGCCTCCCGGATTTACCATAACTACGGAGGCATGTCGTGCTTTTTATTTGGGGGGGTGTGCTCTTCCGGCAGACTTGATGGAGCAGGTCGTTTCTGCACTCCAAGCTGTGGAAACCGAAACCGGCCAACGATTTGGCGATCTTGAGAATCCGCTCCTGGTATCCGTCCGTTCAGGTTCGGTCGACTCGATGCCTGGAATGATGGATACGATTTTGAATCTCGGGCTTAACGATGATACGGTGAGAGGCTTGGCCGAGTCTACGGGGGATGAACGTTTCGCATACGATTGTTATCGCCGCCTTATCCAAATGTACGGAAATGTTGTGCTTGGAATACCTTTAGTTCATTTCGAAGAACGGTTGGATTTCATGAAAAGAGAGATGGGCTGTACCGAGGAAGGAGAAGTAACGGCAGAAGGCTGGCGAAGATTAATCGAAAATTACAAAACCCTCATTCAACAAGAAACTTCGGGGGCGTTCCCGCAGAACGTCATGGAACAGCTTGAGAAAGCGATTGAAGCGGTGTTCAGGTCGTGGAACAACTCCAGAGCGATTATTTACCGAAAAGCCCATCGGATACCGGATGAAGTAGGGACTGCGGTTAATATCCAGTCGATGGTTTTTGGGAATAAGGGGGATGATTGCGGAACCGGAGTCGTGTTCACCCGAAACCCGGCTACAGGGGATAAAATGCTTTTTGGCGAATATTTAACCAATGCACAAGGAGAGGATGTAGTTGCCGGAATCCGAACCCCGCTTCCTATACGCCGTATGGAACAACAAATGCCTGATTTATATCGTCAGCTTACAGAGCTGGCCGATAAATTGGAGCGACATTACAAAGATATGCAGGATATCGAATTTACGGTGGACAAGCAGAGGCTTTACATATTGCAGACCAGGGGAGGCAAAAGAACGCCGCAAGCCGCTATGAGAATTGCGGTACAAATGGTTGAGGAAAAGATCATCACTAAAGAAGAAGCATTGCTGCGAATTGACGAAACCCATCTTAACCAACTACTCCATCGGTCTTTCGATTCTTCCGCTGAATTAGATGTGATTGCTACAGGCCTTCCTGCTTCTCCAGGCGCCGCGTGTGGGCAAGTTGTCTTTGATCCAGACACCGCCGAGCAGTGGAAGAAGGAAGGCAAGCCCGTCATCCTTGTCCGCACGGAGACGACCCCGGAGGATATTCACGGGGTGATTGCGGCCGAAGGAGTGTTGACGAGCCGTGGAGGAATGACCAGCCATGCGGCGGTCGTGGCCCGCGGCATGGGGAAACCATGCGTATGCGGCTGCGAAGAGTTGAGCGTTGAGGACCGGGCGTTCAGAGCGGGTCAGCGTCTGATTCTTGAAGGAGATTGGATTTCGATCGACGGGGCGACTGGACAGGTCATTGCAGGGGCAATTCAGGTGAAGGAAGCGAAGCTTTCCTCCGAGCTTGAACAGATTTTACATTGGGCGGACGAGGTGCGCAAGCTTCGTATAATGGCGAATGCGGATAATCCGGACGATGCCCGCAAAGCCGGAATGTTTGGTGCAGAAGGCATCGGGCTGTGCCGGACTGAGCATATGTTCTTCGGGGCAGACCGCCTTCCGGTTGTCCGCAGCATGATTCTGGCAGAGAGCAGGGAAGAACGGATGAAGTGGCTTGCCCAATTGCTGCCAATGCAGGAGGAGGACTTCGCGGGTCTCTTTCGCGCGATGGGCGGTAAGCCGGTAACCATCCGTCTACTCGATCCGCCGATGCATGAATTTCTTCCTAATTTGGAAGAACTGCAGCAGCAATATTACAGGGCATTAGAACATGCCGATCAAGCGAATCTGGTTGAATTAGAGCAGTTGATCCGCAAAGTACGTTCGCTTCATGAAACAAACCCGATGCTGGGTCAGCGCGGCTGTCGCCTCGGAATCGTGTTCCCGGAAATTTACGAGATGCAGGTTGAAGCGATATTCCGTGCCTCGGCAGCATGTTTGTCGGAAGGGATTAAAGTCGCTCCCGAAATTATGATCCCACTTGTTGGCCATCCCCAGGAAATAAGGCATATGCGTCAGGTAGTGGACCTTGTGGCGGAACGGGTCCTTGGCAGGGAACAGAACGCCATACATTATAAAGTCGGAACGATGATCGAGGTTCCTCGCGCTGCATTAACTGCTGACCAGATCGCCGAGCATGCAGACTTTTTCTCCTTTGGGACAAACGATTTAACTCAAATGACGTTTGGATATAGTCGTGATGATGCCGAAGGAAAGTTTTTAAACCATTATCTTGAGCAAAAGCTGCTTCCGCATAATCCGTTTCAAGTTCTTGATCGGGAAGGTGTCGGGCAACTGATCGAATGGGCACTGGCAAAAGGCAAAACGGCAAACCCCCTATTAAGAACAGGAGCTTGTGGGGAGCACGCCGGTGATCGCTCTTCAATTATGTTTTTCCATGCCGCCGGCCTGGATTATATCAGTTGCTCACCGTATCGTGTTCCGTTAGCTCGGATAGCTGCAGCCCAAGCGCAGTTGCTGATAGAGAACGTGCGGTAAAAATATAAATATATTCAAATCGAAGGGGCTGTCCCAAAAATGTTAGCATAAAACGGGAAAATCCCAAAAATGAAGGCAAAAAGGACCTCAAATCCCACTCTGAGTGGGAACGGGGTCCTTTTTATCAGCGAAATTTAACTCTAGGTGGGGCTTGAAAAATCATAGATCGACTTATAAGAGAACCCCTTCTTTGGCTGTTATCCCAATAACTCAGGATTGGTTTACCTACTCCGATGCCTAAACGTATTTTGTTCCTAATGAAACCCTGGTTATTTATTTAAACCGTTAAAAGAACTATTTTCCCTGGACAATGAACCTGCGATGTTCCATATAAATAATCCGCGCGATCTTTTGCCCGGCCATATCCTGTGGTTTTGCCGATATTTCTAAGACAATATCTCTATTCTTAGCCCCTTTGACTGTTATCCCTTTCGCTCAGAAAATATAAGGCGCGACGTTCTGTTAGATAGTAACCATCAACGACCCCAACTAACCAAACTAACCAAACTAACCCAACCATTGCAACTTTGGCATTTCGTCAGAAATATCCCTGGATCAAATGTGCAACATTAATAAAGGAATAAATTTACATACATATGAAAACTAACTTATATTCCCCCTGACCACACATAAAAGCTCTGAATGCACATCAAACCCTGACTACACATAAAAGCTCTGAGCGCACATAAAAACCTGACTACACATAAAACCCTAAATGCACATAAACCAATCCCACCCCTGTGATCAAACCGAGTCATGGGGGATAGGATACTCTTTTCGATGTTTATGGCCTTTCCATCGATAGCCTTATACAAGCACGGGCGAGATGTTCAAAAATAGGGACGTTCTGCAACTGCTTATTCAAACGAAAACAGAATTCATCCAGGTAATGCTGTAAATACTTCGGTCCGATCCCATTAAATACTCGATTGGTCCAGGCTCTCGCTTTGCGCAAATAATTCCGCAGGGAAGGAACGCGTTGATAATGGTAGCGCCTCGTCTCGATATCCACGTCGATTGCATCCGGGCTGACATGCTCCTTGATGAAGTGCTCGCCCGCAGACCGATAGATTCTGCCATCCTCCATATCTTCCGGACGAACGGTTTTGATTTTGACCTGCTGAGGTACAGTTCCATTGCCCAAGGAAGCAACGACGAATACAGGCCTCTGTTCGGGATAGAGCCCTAAGACCGATGCAGCACTGCGGAAAGGGCGATGAAAGGCTGTGCCCCCCTTCACCACACCGGTAAGCGGCTGCTTATGATCTGCTTGAGACAAAGCTTGGCGAATCTTGTGAAGGATCGCCCAAGCGGTTTTATAAGTGACCTGCAGGAATGAACTGAGCTGAACGGCATTCGTGCCTCGCTCGGTATTG
>NZ_JBHTIU010000057.1:0-16542 GCF_042677205.1 Paenibacillus residui | reverse complement strand
GTACCAGAGGCGCTCCTTTTCATTCAAAGGCTATTTCTTAGCACCAACAGGAATTTTTAGTTTTCAAATTCCACACCTTTCCAGATAGTACAGCCATTATTGGAAATGCACTCCAAACTGCCTGCATAAAATACAGTTAGATCGCTTCTCTCATGCGAAACCTATCATCAATCACAAGATTCCGTCGAAGGACCGGAACAGGGAGAGGCCGGCAACGTGATTCACCACAGCCCAAGGCGAGGTTTTGGCGCTCTCTTCCCAGGGTTAAATACAATGCCCCGCGACTTTAAATTCCTTAGTATGAGGAGATAGGGATACATTCATTTCGTAATTCAGCTCCAGCTCCAGTTCCCGTTCTTTGAAACACAGTGTGTAGGTCACCAAATAGGGAGTTTCAATATAGAGTAAAGTAAGCTTCAGTTTATTCTTGGTTAACCAGGTAGCGTAGGTGACGACCTCCTGTCGGTGCAGGGCCAGGTCTTTCTCAAACAGCCCTTGGGTATGGACCGGTTTTGTCACGTCAAATAAGAGACGGTAAGCATACGTGTCATGGGTAAATTGAAGCTCTATTTGTTTCCCCTTCAAGGACACATCGAGCTTATGCAGGCCGCGGGGGTTTTCGCTCATTAGATAGGAACGCTGCCCGAAATCGGGAACGCCCTCGGGAACCGGTTGAAATCCAGGGACAGGATAGGTCACGCTGGCCAGGCGCTGCTGCAAAACCTGATGGTCCTCCAGGCTTGGAGAATGATTGTTATCCAGTTGATCGAGAATATGCTCGTATATCAAATCCAGTAAAGCTTTTAACTGCTGCCTGCCGTTCAAGCTTGAAGTGGCTGCAATCACCAGATTTTCCTTGGGAGCAACAAAGCATAACTGGCCGAAAGCCCCGTCTCCCCTGTAACAGCCTCGCCTGCACAAGTGAAATTGATACCCGTAGCCCTGTGTAAAATCCGCAGAATCCCCAGCCATCCGATTATCGCTTTGCTTCCGGGTCGCCAAGTGAATATATCGTTCCGAAACGATCCTTTGTCCGTCATATACTCCTTTGTTCAAGAGCATTTGGCCGAATTTCGCAATGCCTTCCGTCGTCAGGCTTAGTCCCATCCCTCCTGCGGTAATGCCCATCGGACAGGTCTCCCAGGAAGGTCTCGGGATTCCTAACGGTTCGAACAGCCGGGGCATCAGGAAATCAACCAGATTCTGGCCGGTCACCTGTTCGATAATAGCAGACAGCATATAAGTAGCATGAGTATTGTATAAATAGAAGCTGCCCGGCTCGCGCTCCACCTCTAACGACAAAAAGGCCCTTACCCAATCTTTTGCATTAGCCACCAAACCATATATATTATTTGCATGGCCCGTATTCATAGATAATAGATGATGGATGCTCATCTTCGCCAAGTTCAGCGACATTGTATCCGGCAATCGGTCCGGAAAATAGGAGATCACTTTATCCTCCAGGCCCAGCAAACCATTGTCCCAGGCAATCCCGGTTGCTATGGACGTAAAGCTTTTGCTAAGAGAAAATAACAGCTGCGGGCAATCCTTCCGATAGGGGGCCCGCCAATACTGCGCGGTTGCCTTGCCGTTCTGCAGCAGCATAAAGCTGTTAACCCCCAAGCCCGAATGCTCAATTTGTTGAAAGAACTCCAGCAACGCTTTGGACGAAAGCCCGTGATTCTCCGGCTTGTCGCTTTCGATCCTCATCTTTTCCCCATCCTCCCTCTCCGCTCAGGTGGTCCGGGCTCATTGAGTTTGGTTCGAGCCTCCGGAGATAGCTTTGCCTTGGTAACTGCTCCATCACCCTTTTACGAATAACAGAACAGCCTTCGATTTATATAGTATCATGCCGTCACGCCCGGCAAAATTTCGGTTCGGAAAGACTTAGACTACCTTCTTCCCTTCCTCTTAAATAAAATCACACTTTGTACTCTTGATACTACCCAGAAACTGGAACAATAACAACCAAACAGCGGAAGTTTAATAAATGTCACCGGCAGCGGCCGCCTCTGATTCGCTTCAGGTTAGTTTCCTCGGGTGATTTTTAAAAGTCAAAATATTTTTGAATCAGTCATCTTTTTAACTTCTCCGAACCCGTCTTTGTTTTCTAATATATAGATTACGATGCTGCACAACATGACGAAAGGCGTGATTGCAATAAATAAGCAGAAATGGAGGGAAACGTTAACCGGATATTTGTTTATTGCTCCCATGCTTATAGGAGTCACCATATTTTTAATTATGCCGATTATCGCTTCCTTTATATTAAGCTTCACTCACTGGAATCATATTTCGGGCTTTAGAGGTGTGGAATTTGCAGGGCTTACTCATTTTAAAAACTTGCTGAATGACGATTTATTCTGGAAATCTATCAAGAACAACCTGATCTTTCTGCTCGTCGTTCCTATCACTTTGGCCATATCCTTATTTTTAGCCGTCATTATCAACAAAAGCGTCTATTTCAAAAGCTTTTTTAAAGTCGTTTATTTCATGCCGTATATTTCCAGCATTGTTGCTGTAGCGATGGTGTGGCAAGTGCTGTTCCATCCCTCTTATGGCCCCATCAACAGTATGTTAATGTCATTAGGGATTGCCGATCCTCCCAAGTGGATCGCAGACATTCATTTTGCTCTTCCTTCCGTTATGATGATCATGGTTTGGGTATCTATCGGCTACAATATGATCATTTATATTGCCGGCCTGCAGTCCATCCCGCAAGAGCTGTATGAGGCTGCGGATATCGACGGTGCTACAGCTTCCCAGAAGTTCAAATCGATCACGCTGCCCTTGCTGTCGCCTACGACCTTCTTTTTGCTGATCACCGGAATTATCGGCACCTTCAAGGTATTTGACATTATCCAGGTATTGACCAAGGGCGGCCCGGCAGGCTCGACCTCTGTCGTCGTCTACTATTTATATGAAACGGCCTTTATCAATCTGAAGATGAGCTACGCTTCAACAATGGCCTTGTTCCTGTTCTTCGCGATCTTTCTTATTACTCTCATTCAATGGTACGGACAGCGCAAATGGGTGAACTATTAAGGGGGGACTGACAATTGAATAGCAATAAATGGAGGAAAGCTTTCGTTACTTTATTGATGTTCCTCATCGGGATTACGTTTTTATTGCCCTTTATCTGGATGCTGTCCGCATCGTTCAAGCCTGAGACGGATGTGTTCAAATATCCGATTGAATGGATTCCGAGCAAGTGGAACATCGTCCAAAACTACAAAGAAGTATGGCTCGGCAAATATCCGCTTTATTTATTTTATTGGAATTCCATTAAAGTAACGGTTCTGACCACGTTAGTTTCCGTGCTGGTTTCTTGCATGGCCGCTTACGCCTTCGCCAAGATTCAATTCAAGGGCAGGAACGTGGCTTTCCTGGTAGTGCTGTCTACTTTTATGATTCCGAGCCAGGCTGTTCTCGTGCCGCAATTTATTCTTTACCGTCAGCTGGGATTATTCGATACCCACATCGGACTCATCCTTCTGGGCAGCTTCAGTGTGCTGGGAACATTTTTGCTTCGCCAGTTTTTCCTCGGGGTGAATAACGAGTATTTGGAAGCAGCCCGTATAGACGGTGCCGGACATTGGAAAATCTTCTTCACGATCGCGCTGCCGCTGGTACGCCCGGCTATTGCCACGTACGGAATTTTACGCTTTATCTGGACCTGGAACGACTATCAGAACCCGTTAATTTTCCTGCGCTCCGAGAAACTTCTTACCTTGCAGGTCGGCATCCGGAAATTTGCAGACGCTTACGGCGAGTTCTATTCGTTAATGATGGCAGGCTCTGTCATCGCCATTGTTCCCCTGCTGTTAATCTTTATCATCGGGCAGAAGCAAGTCATCGAAGGCATCTCGCTAGGCGGCGTCAAAGGATAACGATAACCCGGCATTAGAGGTTGCTTTTTATGCCGATAGGATTCTTTGTTCTGCATCAATTAACATTGTAAAGAACTTAAAGAATCCTATGTGGTAAAAAAAGCTCCTAACGGAGCCTCTTCGAAGATGAATAACCCGGTATTAGAGGAGGCTTTTTATGCCAATAGGAATCTATATCTTCATCGTATTAACGCTGTAAAGAACTTAAAGATTCCTATGTGGTAAAAAAAGCTCCTAACGGAGCCTCTTCGAAGATGAATAACCCGATATTAGAGGAGGCTTTTTATGCCAATAGGAATCTATATCTTCATCGTATTAACGCTGTAAAGAACTTAAAGATTCCTATGTGGTAAAAAAATTTTGAATCCAGTCAAAAATTTGAAATGCTGATCATTTCCGAAACATGATAGGATGAAGTCTGTACAAATAAATAAGAGGGGTGTAAAAATGATTCGTAGAAAACAAGCAGCAAGCTGGTCTCTTGTTTTTCTCCTTGTTGTAAGCTTAATTTTAAGCGCTTGCACCAAGAAGGACGCTGCTCCCGGTGCTAATGAAGACGGCAAGCCGCAGCAAGTCACTATCAAGTTTCATGCACAAGAGGTTACCTTTACCAAAGAAATGATGCAGCCGGTAATTGAACAATTTGAAAAGCTGAACCCCGGCATCAAGGTTGATTACGTACCGATGACCGAACCTACAAATGACGAAATCATGAAAAAAATTGACCTGTATTCCGCTTCCGGAGAGACTCTCGACGTCTTCCTGATCGCCGATGAAAGAAGCTACGCCCAGCGCGCCGCTAACGGAATGCTGGAGCCGCTCAACACCTTCATTGAACAGGAAGGCTTCAATTACGAGGAAGAATACAAGACCAATACAGGCATTAACGGCAAGTATTATGGCCTTCCGGGTACGTTCAGCACCTGGTTCGTCATGCTGAACGAGGATCATTTGAAGGAAGCCAACTTGGCGGTGCCGACGATCGATTGGACTTGGGACGATTTCATGGATTATGCCAAGCAGATGACGGCCGGCGAAGGAGCCGACAAGCGCTATGGTACGTATCATCACACCTGGACCGACTACTACACGTTAGGCTTATGGCATCAGCCCAAGAACAACGACATTATTTTGCCGGATCTGACGATCAACCTGGATGATCCCGGTGTCCGTAAATCGATCGAAATTCGCCAGCAAACCGAAATGGTGGATAAATCCGCCGTTCCGCTCGTGGATGTCATTTCTCAAAAAATGTCCTACCGCCCACTCTACTTCAACGGCAAGGCAAGCATGATTGTCATCGGCTCCTGGATGATCGGTGAAGCGGGAGGAACAGATCAATACGAAGCTAACCATAAAACGATCTTCGCGCCGATTCCGAAAAACAACCCCGAGGATGAAGGCGGTTATGCTGTGTCGTCCTCCAACTATTTAGTGGTTTCGTCGACTTCAAAGCATAAAGAAGAATCTTACAAATTCGCCAGATATCTCTCGACCGAAGGACTTTCCTCCATGGAGAAGTATTTGACCTCCTGGAAGAAGGAAGATACGGGCAAGCTTCTCGAAGCGATCATCAACCAGACCAAGAAACCGGAAATGGTAGATAAGGAATCCCTGCTATATGTATTGGATCATGCCAAAATGACTTCCCTGCCGCCGGCCCATCCGTTCCAGGCCGAGGTCTATAAAGCTTATCAGGACGAAGTCGATCTCGTTCTTCTGGGACAGCAGGATATAGACCAGGCGATAGCTAACGCTAAAGACAAAATTCAAAAAATCATTAACGCAAATAAATAGTTTTGCTGTCAAGTCCTTCAAGGGAGTAGAAATATTCTGCTCCCTTATGTATATTATGATAGCGGTTAACTAAACGGCTAAAGGAGCTTTAGGAAGTCAATGCGACTAATGAACCTGTACCGAAAAAGATCATTGCGCCAAAAGCTCATCCTGTCTTCTATTCTATGTCTCGTCATACCGACGATTATTACATTGATCCTCTCTGATTACACTTCCAAGAAGGTGCTTAAGGAGGAAGCGGTCCGAACGGCCTCCGAGACGCTGGAGGTTATAGAACAGTATATCGAGAACCGAATCAATAAAATGATCTATGTCTCCAACTTCATCCAGTTCGATAACGAAATCCGGTCCATTGTCATGCAGCGAAGAAACGAACATCGATTAAATCTGGAACCGGACGAGATAGAGTTATTTGAAAGCCGCAAAAAAATTACAGCCAAGCTGGATAATATTTCTTTTCCCGATGAAAAGACCTATATTACCATCCTGCTGCCGGACGGCACCAACTATACGAATTTTCCTTATTACGAATTCGACCCCGTCGGTCTTTTTGAAGAGCCTTGGTTTGTCGAGCTCCCGGATTTCCCGGCTTCCAGCACCTTATGGGTTGGAACCCATCCGGCCTATATCGAATCCGAGCGCAAGCAAAATGAACAATTCATGACCTTAGTTCGGACGATCAAAACCTTCTCATCCGAATTATACGGTTATATTATTATAAGCATTAGTGAAAGCCAGATTAGCCGGGTGTTCTCCAATGATCGGGCGGAAGGCGAGAAGCTGCTGTTAACCGGCTCAGGCATCATCTTATCCCATGCCGACAAATCGCAAATCGGACAGCCCTTTGCCCATAGCCAAGCACTTCCTGAAGGCGAGAGCAGCAGTCAATTTATTCATTTGAATGGGGAGCAATACCTGGTCGTTGCCAACAAAACGACCTATTCGGACTGGTACCTTCTCAGCATGACTCCCTATGATACTGCTTTAGGCCAGATCCATCAAATTTTACGGACGAATGTTTTTTTGCAAATTATGTTCTTCTCCGCCTTTCTAATCATTCTTGTTTATTTGGTCCGCCAATTTACGAAGCCGATTGTCCGGCTGGGACAGATCGCCTCCGAGGTCGAATCCGGCAATCTCGATGTACGCTCGCGGATTCGGGGGCCGGACGAAATTGGCAGGCTGGGCCGCTCCTTTGACCAAATGCTGGGGCGAATTCAGCATATGATCGAGCAAATCACTCTGGAGCAAACCCTTAAACGGAAAGCGGAGCTTAAGATGCTTCAGGCGCAAATCAACCCTCATTTTTTATTTAATATCCTTAATTCTATCCGGATGAAAATATGGCTCAAGGGCGATGAGGAGAACGCCGCCTTGATCAGCTCCTTGGCAAAGCTGCTTAGAATGACCATCAGTCAGAAGGATGAATTGGTACCTCTGCAGGAAGAAGTGGACACGACCGTCAATTATATGAAGCTGATGAATTTCCGGCATCATGGAGCGCTGAAATGGGAGATTAACCTGCTGGAGGAGACGCTTGATGAGAAGGTTCCCCGCTTTTTCATGCAGCCGTTGATCGAGAATGCCATTATTCACGGCTTTAATCAACAAAAGGGGACGATTCGAATTTTCTCTCGAATCGCTGCGGACGAGCTGGCCATCCGAATTGAAGACGACGGTGCAGGAATGAATACAGAGCGCTTAAACCGATTGAAGGAGAATCTCAAGCAGCCTATCCATCCCGAGCGGCAGGAGGATGAATCCTTCTCGGGAATCGGTGTCAAGAATGTGTATGACCGGTTGAGATTAATCTATGGGAATCGGTTCAATATCGAAATCGAAAGTATGCCGGGGCAAGGCACGCAAATTACGCTTTACATTCCGAGGGCTAAGGAGGAGTAATTCTATGCTGAAAGTGATGCTGGTGGATGACGATATTCCGGTCCTGGAGTTTCTGGAGCGAACGATTCCATGGGACAGGCTGCAATTACAGCTTACCGGCATGTTCGAGAATGGCTTGAAGGCCTACGAGCATGTAAAGCAGGATCCCCCCGACCTTCTGATCACCGATATCGGAATGCCTCTGATGGACGGCATCCAATTGATCCGTCTGACCAAAGAGATCAACCCGGACGTCATGGTCATTATTTTATCCTGCCACGACGATTTTAAGTTAGCCCAGCAAGCGATTAAGCTTAATGTGCACGATTATTTGCTTAAGGAAACGATTGAATCGGAAACCGTCGTCCGACTTCTGGAAGAATGGCTCCGGCAGCAGGCCGACAAGGAAGCTTCTCAGGCGCCTCCGGCGGCACCTCTCCTTCATTCACACAAGCAAATTATGAAGGAGCAATTCATTCGCTCCACCTTGTACAATCCGGTGTGGGACGTGGAGGAATGGCTGGAGCAAGCCCGGCAGTTCAGCATACAGCTGCAGTTGCGGCCATATATGCCCGTTCTCGGTTATATAGACGAATACCGGACGGCCCGGGGCAAATTTATATCCGAGGAAAACTGTATTTTTGCCGTGGAGAATGTTATTGAAGAAATTCTGAAGCCCCATGAAGGGACCGTCCTGTTCCGTCTGTCGATGCAGGAGATTCTATTATTATTCGACAGCTCCAACTCTCTGAAGGTGAACGACTTCGATGTCGTTCGCCGAAGCCTGAAGCAAATTCAGTTTGCGTTAAGTAAATATTTGAAAATCCATCTGTCCTTTGTGTTGGGAGACCTGAATGCTTCCTTTAAACCGTTAAAAGACAACATTCTCACCCTGATGAAAAGCAAGGAGCAGCGCTTCTATAAGGAATACGGCTCCATTTACAAGCATCGTCCGTTCCCTTATGCCGCGGACGACCTGTACTTGCACTACACGGCTGCCGTTGAGCAATTTCAGAAAATTGTGCTGGAAAGAAAAACAGAGGACGTTGAAGCGGAGGTCGACCATTGGCTCGAATGGATCAGGCAGAACCATTATAACCCGGAGGTGGTCAAGGAGTGGTTTCTCAAAATACTGCTGAGCCTGCAGATCAAATTCAAAAGTATGCAGCATTTTCGCACTCTGTACTCCCAGGATGTTCTGCATCGGATTTTCCTCGACATTGAAAACATCGGCGCCCTGCGAGCGGTTATCATCGATTTTCTGCAAGAAGCCATTGCCTTCACCAGCCAATTATTCAGTCAGCCTAACAGAATGGAGATTTGGGAAGCGCAGCGTTATGTCGCCATGAATTTGCACCGTAAAGTAACCTTGGAGGAAGTCGCCAAGCATCTGCACCTTAACCCCAGCTATTTCAGTCGATTGTACAAGAAGGAAACCGGCGAGAATTTTATCGAATATGTGATTCGCTCCAAGATGGAGAAGGCCCAGGAGCTGCTGGACCAGTCAACGCGCAGCATCGACAACATCGCGGATTCGTTAGGCTATGATAATAAAAGCTACTTCAACAAGCTGTTTAAAAACTTTAGCGGAATGTCGCCTAACGATTACAGAATGAGATTCCAATCTCACTAAAGGCAGGAGAGGCCAATGCAGGCAAGCAGCATTAGCCTCTTTGCGTTTTAATCTCGGAAACTTTTCGGGCTATCATTTTTCATCGCATGCTTATGGGGGATTCCCGACGAGTTGCAGTCAAATTCGACCTCGGAGCTGTCCGGATTGAGCCGGCTCTATCCCATGCTCTCGCCATTTCTTGACGATTAGAAGACTTAACCTTCCTCTCTCATGATCAGATGAATTTCCTTGTTTAAGCGAGAAGATTCATACGTGCCCAAAATCATTTGCAGCGCATGAATACCGTCCTCGCCTGTTACGACAGGTTCTCGATCTTCACGCACAGCGTACGCCATATCGCGGATTTGAATACGATGGCCATCCGGAAGAACGATGAACGGCTCGAACGCCGGCACCGCTACAGCTTTGCCATCGATCAGGAGCTGCTTGATTTCATCATCTTCATAGACGAGCGTGCCTCTCTCTCCATGAAGCTCTACCCGTTGTCCCAGCTCCGGATTGGAGGTTGTTGTCATGACCATGACTCCCAGCCCTCCTCCTTCATAGGTAAGCAAAGAGACAGCGGTGTCCTCCACTTCAATGTTTCTTTGCAGCGCCGAGGCTTTTCCATAAATCGATTTAACGGGGCCGGCAAACCATTGCAGAAGATCTACAATATGGATCCCTTGATTCATCATCGCTCCCCCGCCATCCATGTCCCACGTTCCTCTCCAGCCAGCGCTGTCGTAATATTGCTGGGAACGGTATATTTTTACATAAGCATCACATAAGGTGAGCCTGCCAAGCCTTCCTTCTTCCAGAATTCGCTTGACATATTGCGCTGCCGGCGCCATCCGTCTAGGAAATACGGTGGCCAGCTTTACGTCTTGCTCTTTGCATACCTGAATCATATGCAATAGGTCCTCCAGTTTTATAGCAAGCGGCTTTTCGCAAATAATATGCTTGCCTGCATAGGCGGCAAGCATCGCATGCTGAGGATGCATACCGCTCGGCGTGCAAATATTGACCACCTCGATATCTGAATCGGCCAGCAGTTCCTTATAATCGGCATAATATTTAGCGCCATACTTTAATGCAAATGCCTTTCCCTTCTCCTCATCGACATCGCACACGGCAGTTAATACCGCTTCATCAAGCCGGCTGATGCCTTGCGCGTGAATATCGGCGATTACCCCGCAGCCCACAATGGCAAACCTGACAGGCTCAAACATGCTTCTTACTCTCCTTATCTGATGTAACTGTCGTATAGGGGATGGCAGCATCGGCTTCCAATACAGCCTTGCTCGCCTTGAGAATCTCCTCATGAGTAAGCAGAGAAGCTTCTCCTCTTATATAGCGGAGAAAATCTGCTGTAATGGTGGCAGGAGGCTGGACCAGTTCCACTCCGCTCCATTCCTCTTCCTCACTGACGAACAGCATGATTGAAGAGTTTGGCGACAGTAAGGGATCTCCGCTAAGACGAAGCTCAGCGAACCCCCTTGTTCCTGTTACAAAGATCCGCCCGTCCCCCCAGGTCCAGCTTTGTTGCGGCGTATGCCAATCCGCGTAAAGCTGCATCAATGAGCCGTCAGCAAGTTCAACTTGAACATTCACTGTATTATAGAAAGTCGGATATTCGGGAAGTATACTTTTGCCTACCAGGCCTGCCGAGCTCGTTATCTCTTGCCCTGTAAACCAGCGCAGAAGGTCATAATCATGAATTAATAAATCGATCAATATCCCCCCGCACTGCTCCTTGTTAAAAAACCACTCCGGTCGTGAAGAAGCGTTAAGCCTATGCGGTTTTCTCATCCCAATATGAACAAGCTCCCCGAGCTTTCCGGCATCAATATATTGTTTCAGGGTATAAATCGCAGGATGAAATCTTTCGGTTAGCAGCATGCCCACCTTAATTCGATTCCGCTCCATGACCGCCTCCAGGCGCGCCAGAGCCTCTTTATTTACGACAGCCGGCTTGTCTACCATGATCGATTTGCCATACTGCTCACACAGCTCGATCACATCTATTTTTTCATTATTAATGCCTGCGCAGCCTACGACTTTTACCTCTTCACCCAGCAATGAAAGCTTGTCCTCCACCAATGGGATTTGATATTTCTCAGCGATCGTTCTCGCTAACGTCCCGTCATGTTCCTCCAAAATACCGGCGCAGCTATAGCCCAACTGATACATTTGATCTATAAATATTTCAATATGGTTATGCTGACAGCCAATAATAGAAAACTTTTTCTCTCCCATTGCCCTCACCTCTATCTTTTTTTTCCGATGAAACATAGAAGGCCGCTGCTGCAGCGGTCCTCTATCTATGTTGCACTAAAGAAAGCTAATATATGGCAGCTCTATTCGTTATTTCTGGCAAATATTTTGTCAGCCTCTACGCGGAATTCCTTCACCGCTTCATCGATGGTTGTTTGACCAAACTGATGTTTCTGAATAACCTTCTCGAATAGCGCAGTCACTTCGCCTGCCCCCTTGGGACCGGCATCATACCAGGCTGGATGGCTTTCAGATATATGCTCCAGCATCGAGATCATTTTTTTGTCGCGATCTGTAAATTTTGGCGCCAAATATTCACGCATCTTCTTGTTTTCCGGAAGGCCGCGTTCCGTTTCCAGAATATCCGCAGCTTCCTCGCTATTTACTAGAAAATCAATCAGCATAGCAGCGGCTTCCTGATGCTTCGACTTAGCGGAAGCGCTGAAGAACATGGCGGTTTGCAGCACGCTGCCCGTATGCTCTGCATGCGGATACGAAATCATGTCTACATTATCCGTCATCACCGACTGATAGGCCGGGAAAGCGGCTATCCAAGTAGGGCCCATCATGGCCACTGTCCCTTTCAACAGCGCATCTTTATTAGGATCTGCGTTGCTCAGCGGCAGTGCGGAAGCCGTAATATTAGCCGGAGGAACAATGCCTTCCTTGCGGGCCGTCTCCCACATGCTCATCCATGCTCTTAAGTTATCGTCGTTATAGCCCAGCCGATTGTCGTCCGAGTATAGCTTGTCGCCTTTAGAGAACAAATAGTACATAAAGGCTTCGAGAGAAGAAGAGGCATCAAACATTCCATATACATTATCCCCCAGTGCGGCCTTCAGCTCCCGCGATACGGCAAACAGCTCCTCCCAAGTGGAATCCTTATCGGGCTTGCTTACATTCGCCTGTTCAAACATTTCATTATTGACCAGCAGAACGGATGCATTATCGGCAACCGGGATGCCTGTCAGCTTTCCATCAATCGTACCTTGATTGCTCAGTACATCTGCATTTAAATCCTCTACCTTCAGAGCGCTGCCGACGAAGGGATTCAAATCGGCCAGTACATTCCGTTCTGAATATTCTTTGATATACAAAATACTCATCTGCATTACGTCAGGTGCGTTGCCTGCGGATACCTGTGTGGAAAGCTTCTCCCAATATCCGTCCCATGAGGAATACTCAGGAATAACTTTTATATTCTGATGCTTCTCCTCAAACTTTGCAATCGCTTGCAAAGTTCTATCATGCCTGCCCTGTGACCCCCACCAGGCAAACCGCAATTCAATCTTCTCGTTATTCTCCCCTTGCTCCGGACTGCCTGTCCCCCCTTGTCCGCTCCCTCCGCTATTGCTGCTCTGGCCGCATGCGGCTAGAAGCGACATGATTAAAGCGGATATGGCTACGATCAATAAGGACTTCTTGAACCTGTTGCTGCCGTTCTTCATGTCATTCACTCCTTATGCAATTAAATTGCTGTCTTTTATTATAGGAGATCGCACTACAAACAAAATAATATAAATCTATAAAAAGTATCGAAAATATATACTGCTAGCAATAATCGGACGGATTGCAGCCCATATGCTTTTTAAACTGCTGACTGAAATAAGCATTATTTTTGTAACCGACCATTGCCGTAATCTCGTAAAGCTTATACTTCCCGCTCATCATAAGCTCCCTGGCCCGCTCCATTCGAACGCGCGTCACGTAGCTGTTGTAATTTTCACCGGTGACTTCCTTGAAGATTTGACTTAAATAGTTTCTGGTCAAGCTCACCTTATCTGCAATGATATCCAGCGTAACATCCTCTGCCAGATGCTCTTTGACATATTTTTTAATGTAATCCACCGTTTTCTTATGCTTATGATTCACGCGGTTAGCCATCGCACTGCATAAAAGGGCCATCGTATCGTTAAGCCACGATTCCAGGTTCTGGGCATTATTAATGCGCTCCAGGTCCTGATACCAGCGTACATCCGGGTATAATTCCTCCATAAGCACACCCTGCTGATACAAGCCGATCGTAAGCATGCCCATTAAATCAATAACTACGCTTCGAATATAATGCACATTCGTTGCTTTTAGTTCATTCAGCGCTTCAAGCAGACGCGCAATATGGGCAGCAAGCTCATCGGATCTCCCCTCCAATACAGCCTCCATAAGCGACTTATAATGCTCGATCGGCTTGGATGGAAGCGATGCGGGCAGCTTATCCGCCCCCTGCTCATCGGCTACAAGCCAGGTATCTTCCGCAGAGGATCTCTCGACAAGAGCATTCATCGCCTTGCGATAAGAACGCCAAACCAAAGCAGCGTCACTTTCAATCGATCCCAGAGAAACCCATACATCAAGCTTTAAATAATCTTTGATTGGCGCTATAAAATGCTTGATCATATATTTGATTCTATTTTTAGCCGTCTCTGCTCTTAAATAAGCGGGAAACGCGAAGAGAAGCACAAATTTATCTTTCTGGACATCCGCCAGATAAACATTCGTTTCTTTCGAAACCAGTTCTTCCAATATGTTCGTGATTGCATAGGTATACGTCAACAGATCTTTACTCTTATAATGCGCTTTGCCGATGGGAACCGCATATTCCAATACCGCAGCAGCAAACGCTTGGTTTGCAAAGTTCAATCCTAATGGCTTGGTCGCTCGCTTAAAAAATTCCTTCTGGCAAAAATGCGGCTCAAGCATTCCCTTGAGCAGCTGCTTCTTCGTCTCCGGCAGATGGTATTTAACTAATTCCTTTAGCTCCTTCTCTTCCTGCTCAAGCTGATTGCTTTGCTTTATCCTTTGGATCGTTTCCAGGAGTACCGCTTCGATTTCCGGAACGGTTGCCGGCTTGGACAAATAATCGGCTACCTGCAGCTTTAAAGCTGATTTGGCATACTTGAAATCCTCATACCCGCTCAAAATAATTATCTCTGCCTTGGAGCCCGCTTGTCTTGCTGACTGCAGCATAGCGATTCCATCCATTCTGGGCATATATATATCCGTCAAAATTAAATCGGGCTGATGCTCCTGAATCATCGAAAGCCCTTCCACACCATCGATCGCCAAACCAGCAATTTCAACATTTAACTTTTGCCAATCGATCGTTCTTGATAACCCTTGCAAGGTCAATTGATCATCATCGATAATGATTGCCTTAATCTTAGCGCCCATGACTATCCTGCCCTTCTCTAAACTTTTCCCAATCTAAAGGAATGGCTGAAAGCTTCGGAATTGTAATAGTGACCGTCGTTCCTTGATCAAGAGCACTCTCTATGTTTACGCCATATGCAGAACCGAAATAAAGATCAATTCGGTCCGAAACATTTCTTACGCCGTGATGCTGCTGCTCCCGCACCTTGGCCGTGTCCTCCATCCCATGGCCATTATCTTCAATGATAAAATTAATGGTATCTGAAGACTCCATGGCCCGAATGGCTATAAACCCTTTTCTTCTGGAATGGAACCCATGAATAATGGAATTTTCGACGAAGGGCTGCAAAATTAATTTAGGTAAATAATAATCATAAATGGTTTCCGGAATATTGAGATGAATGTGAATTTGATCCTGATATCTTATTTTTTGCAGCTCAACGTAGCAAGTGATATGCTCCACCTCTTTCCCGATCGGTACGAAGGATTCGCCGCTGGATAGAGCTATTCTGAGCATTTTGCCAAGCAGGGAAAGCATTCGGCTTATCTCGTCTGCCCCCGCTTCAATGGCATGCCAATTCATCACATCGAGCGTGTTATAAATAAAGTGCGGGTTCATTTGTTCCTGCAGCACCTTGATATCGGCTTCTCTCTTTTGCTGATTTTGCCTATTCAGCCGCTCGATAAGCTCCTCGATATTGGTGGCCATATTATTAAATTGCTTGTTCAAGTAACCGAATTCATTGCTATATTCGTTGTCGATGCGCGTGTCCAGCCTGCCCGTTCTCAAATGCTTCATGGCACCCACAAGCCCTTTGATAGGATTAACAAACTGTCTTGCAAGAAAATAAGCAAACGTAATGGCAAGCAGAACGCAGATCACCGTGACGATAACCATTGTGCTTTTAATTTTTTGACTGCCGGCTGTTATGCTTTGCCATGAAATCACATCCAACGCCACCCACTGCGTTCGCTGCTGCTTGCTCCAAACCAGCAGCTGCTTTTCATCGAAATCGTGTGTCACAAATTGCTTTGGAAAATTTCCCTGGTTCATAATTTCGGGCAGTGCTTCAGATATGGCAGAATAGGAAAGGGCATCGCTCTTGATTTGACTGGAATCGAGAATAAGCCTTAAACTGGAATCCAGCAAAAACCTTCCGGCATCTGCCGATTGACTCGATAGCAGCTTATGCATATACGAAATTTTCATATTAACAACGAGCACCCCAAGCTCCTTTCCCCCGGATGACAGCACCTTTCGGGCAAAGCTGACCACCTCATCATGAACCCGTACAAAGCTGCCGTTAATAAGCTTATTGGTGCCAAGCCAAATATAATCCGCATGCCGGATCATGTCATACATGGGAGACTGCTCCAGAATGGAGTAGGCAAAAATACCGTTCGCCCCTGTATAATAACTGTTCACGCTATCTTTGGCATACAGTTGAACGGAGTGAATTCCCTCCTTAATATAGCTTTGTCTGCTGAGCAGATCGATGACCTGCTCATTTCTCCCAATCCTGAAAAAAGAGTCCTCGTCCTCCTGCAAATACTGCTCGATCAGGGGATGGCTGGCCACAACCATGGAATCGTATTCAATAGCCTGAAGCTGAATATCGATTTGCTTGTTAATTTCATCCAGCAATAAAATGCGTGAAGAGATCGTCTTATCGACGACCTCTTGATTCGTAATCATATAGCTGGTTATTCCGAGCGTTAAAATGAGGATGGCAGAAATTATCATAAAAGAAGTAAAGAGGTTTGCCTGAAGGGAAAACACTTTAATCGGATTTTTCATAGCCTTCACCTTGGTCTCGTCGTGGTTTGTCACTCGGATATTGGTATATAGATTAAATCATTTTGATTTAAATGTACTGGACAGTCAAAAGTTCTACAGCATTAAGAAGCGAGCGAATCGGCGTCAATATCAGTCGTTTC
>NZ_JBHTIU010000056.1:0-13071 GCF_042677205.1 Paenibacillus residui | reverse complement strand
CGTGACGCCCGACAACGGCGTCGCCTTCGTCGCGCGGACGGACGAGCCCACCTACTGGCGCGGCGAGACGCGGGACGTGTACGACGGGCGCGGGTGGTCGCTGTCCGGCAGCGAGGCGGAGGCCCGCCCGTTGGGCGGCGCCGGGGACGGGTCGTCGTCCGGCGTCACCGGGCAGGAGGCCTCCTTCGCTAACGGAGCAGCGCCCTTGCCGCCCGGAATCCCGCCGGAGGAAGCCGCTGCCATCGGCGATGCCCTTCCCGAGCCGCCACAGGGCCAGCGGGTTATAACGCAGGAGGCGCTGTTCTTCGACGGGGCGCCGGGGAACCTGCTTTTTGCAGGGGGACAGATTATCGCCGTGGAGGAGCTTAAGGCAGCGGACGGCGGCGCACTGGCGGTCGAACAGACTGCCTATCACCCGTTATCCGATGCTGTGTCTGCGGACAGCCCGCATCCTCTGCTCTCCTACAAGATCAAGGTGGCCTTGCCGGAAACCCGGGCGGAAAGACTGTCTGCGGCGGGTTCGCCCGATAGGCGGCAGGTAGGCGAGCAGTACTGGCAGCTTCCTGAGTCTCTTCCGCAGAGGGTGAGAGATTTGGCGGAGCAATTGACGAAGGATGCGGCCAACGATTATGAACGGGCTAAACGGATCGAGACCTATTTGAAAACCAATTTTACCTACAGCCTGGAAGGGGTTCCTCCGCCGGGGCCGGGCGATTTCGTCGATTCGTTCCTATTCGGGCATCGGACCGGATATTGCGACTACTTCTCCACATCCATGGTCGTTTTGCTGCGGGCAGCGGGTGTCCCGGCCCGTTGGGCCAAAGGCTTCGCTCCGGGAGAGCTCCGACTTGTAGATGCGGAGACTGTTGGGAGTTCCATAGCTTCGGGTGAAGCGGCTTCAAGTCCGACCGGGCAAGCCGGCCCGCGCTATGAAGCAACGGTCCGCAATCTGCATGCTCATTCCTGGCCGGAAGTGTATTTCCCGGGCTATGGATGGGTGCCTTTCGAGCCGACACCCGGATATGACGGAGCCGGAGGCGGCGCAGCAGGCTCGCCCGACGGCCGTAACGGATTAGGTTCGGGGTTCATCGGGGAACAGGAGCCGGCGGAATGGGGCATGTTGGAGGAGACTGGGCTCGAGGCCGCAAGTATAGACGGGGAGAACCTCCAAACGGGGGTTTCCGGTGAAGAGGGGACTCAATCCGGAACCAGCGCTGAAGGGGAGCGGCCGCTGCAGCAGCGAGCTGAGGAAAACAAGCTGCTGAGCGCGGTCCGTGAAGGAGCGAAGGCGCTGTCGGAATGGTTTAGCGGCGGAATGGAAGGGGTTATGCGCATGCTCCCCGGAGCTAAACCCGGGCCGCTTTTCCTAATCATGGGCCTGGTGCTCACGCTCCTGCTCGCTGCCCTTGCTATGGCACGCTGGAAAGAGAGAAGGAGGAGCAGGCTTGCCTGGTCACCTACGAGGCGGAACGGGGACCGCGAATTGATGCACAGCATGGACAAAATCTGGATGATGCTCTACCGCTCGCTGGGAAAGAGGCCTTCTAACCATACTCTGCGGGAATATATCCGATCGCTGCAATTTGCTAACGAGCAATCGGCCGGTTTGCTGGCCGAATGGGCCAAGCTCTATGAGAACGCCCGGTTTGGGGGGCCATATGCGAATCTGCCTTCCCGCGAGCAGCTTACCCGCATTCGCCGTCAGCTCCAGAAGGCGATCGAGCAGAAAGAGATCCGGACGATTCGGTAATTCTTGCCGCTCCGGCGAAGCTTACAGTGAAGTGGTTGCAGCAGATGAGGGTCTGATCACCCGGTTGGCAGCACCATTACGGGGCCGGGAGAGTCATGGGCAGGTTGTTGCCCCTCTAGATAGATGTTCATATCGTGGCTGAACACACTGGATGATGAGGCCAAAAGTTGAACCGGTGCTGCGGTTTGTATCAAGGGGAGGCTGGGCAGGGGAGCCATCCCCAATGACGACCGCTACGGTCACATCCTTGCCTAAACATTCATAAACCGTCGTTTGCATAGAGGGGCCCGGCTGTCGAGGGCTCCTCTTTTGCGTCCATTTTGCTGCTATCCCCTCATCAGGATGATTTTGGCCCAGGTGAGTTTTAGTGACAAGAATCCGCAATAGGTTGAGCACCGTCATGCGACGCCGAACACCGAACGCCGGGAGTCTCGCGCGATTGTAAAAGCATGAATAAGCAAGGACCGACAAAAATGCAGGTCTTCGGAACGATTTTAGCTAAAATCAGCAAATCACATGCAAAAGTGCAGTTGAATTTGGCGATTTTGCGGATTTTCCGATTTTCCACGTTTGACGGGGATTGACCTGCAGATTTGCTCGTCTTTTTAAGAATTTGCCGGATGTCCGCCGAAAGACATGCACTTTTGCTGGTCTTTCAGGACAATACCGGAATTGCGCCGGATGTAATGCATAAATTAATTGCTCCAAACAAAAGAAACCGCTTCTCCCATTTGCCCCATAGAAGCTTAGGCGCTGGCTCTCCTGCGCCATTCTTGACGCCCCTCTTTTATGTCCTATATAATTAACTTCATTATGAAGAGGACAAGCCGGTTTTACAGGCCGGTTTGACAATACTGATAAAGGGTAGGTACGGGATGAATAAACCGAATGAAATGATTGTGGTGTTGGACTTTGGTGGTCAATACAATCAGTTGATTGCGAGAAGGATTCGCGATCTGGGTGTATACAGCGAATTGCTGCCATTCAATACACCCGTGGACAAAATCAAGGAGCTGGCTCCTAAAGGAATCGTTTTTTCCGGCGGACCCTCCAGCGTGTACGAAGAGAAAGCCCCGCATGTTGACCCGGCCATTTATGACCTGGGCATTCCGATGCTCGGAATCTGCTACGGCATGCAGCTGATGGCTCATCAGATGGGCGGGAAGGTACAGCGTGCGGAGAAGCGCGAGTATGGCAAGGCCGAGGTGGAGTTTCGCGCGGACAGCGCATTGATGCATAATCTGGATTGCAAGCAAGTCGTCTGGATGAGCCACGGAGATATGGTCGTCGAGCTTCCGGAAGGATTTATCATTGAAGCGAAGACCGAGCACGCGCCGATTGCGGCGATCAGCCACCCGGGCAAAAATATGTACGCCGTGCAATTCCATCCCGAGGTTCGCCATTCGGTATACGGAAATGAGATGATTCGCAACTTCCTGTATAACATTTGCGGTTGTGAAGGCAACTGGAGCATGGAATCGTTCATTGAAGAAACGGTCCAGGATATCCGTCGGCAGGTGGGCAGCGGCAAGGTCCTTTGTGCGTTGAGCGGCGGAGTGGATTCTTCGGTTGTGGCCATGCTGGTCCATAGAGCGATCGGAGATCAGTTGACCTGTATGTTTATCGACCACGGTCTTCTCCGTAAAGGGGAAGCGGAAGATGTCATGGAGACATTCGTCGGCAAATTCGATATGAAGGTCGTCAAAATCGATGCCAGCGAACGGTTCCTGAACAAATTACGGGGCGTCGAGGATCCGGAGCAGAAGCGGAAAATAATCGGAACGGAATTTATCCGGGTGTTCGAGGAAGAATCGGCTCGCTTCGACGACTTCGAATTTCTGGCTCAGGGAACGCTCTATACGGATATTATCGAGAGCGGAACCGCTACGGCTCAGACGATCAAATCGCATCATAACGTAGGCGGACTTCCCGAAAATATGAAGTTCAAGCTGGTCGAGCCCTTGAAGGCTTTGTTTAAGGATGAGGTGCGCAAGGTCGGGGAAGAGTGCGGTCTTCCTTCAGCGATCGTATGGCGCCAGCCCTTCCCGGGACCGGGACTGGCCATTCGCGTTCTCGGCGAAGTGACGGAGGAGAAGCTCAAGATTGTTCGCGAATCGGATGCGGTACTGCGAGATGAAATTGCCAAATCCGGTCTCGACCGGGAAATTTGGCAGTATTTCACCGCATTGCCGAATATGAAGAGCGTCGGCGTGATGGGCGATGCCCGCACATACTCGTACACGGTCGGAGTTCGGGCGGTTACCTCGATCGATGGAATGACGGCTGATTGGGCGCGGATTCCGTTTGATGTGCTCGAAAGAATTTCCAACCGGATTGTCAATGAAGTCGAGAACGTCAACCGCGTTGTGTACGATATTACATCCAAGCCGCCGGCTACGATAGAGTGGGAGTAATTCACTAAGTGCATTTGAAGTGAAACGCTGAATTGGCTGCCATTTTTGGGTGGGACTTAGAACGGAAAAACAATTAAAGCTCCGCCAAAATTCCGTAAGAGGAAAAGGAGGGTGTCCCTCAGTGATCATAGATGACTGAGGGACACCCTCTTTTTTATTTCGTCAAACAAAAAGAACCCCCCTTTGGTAAATGGAAGTACCCCCAACCATTACCCAGAAAGAGAGGTTCTTTGTACATTCAATATACCTTGGGTCAACTCTGTTTACCAATGGATTTTAGAATTTTCAATAAAAAAGGGTCAACCTGCAATCTAACCCAGGTTGACCTCCTACGAAACTGCCTATTGGGGCTTGGTTACACTATCCGTTCTGCCATGCTTGGATTTTGGCAATAACATCGTTGCTAACACACATACTACTGCTAACCCCAGAAACACGATAAAAACATCATGGATGCCGGAAACAAGAATATGCTGCAATTGCGAAAGCATCGAAGGGGGAAGCTGATCGGTGCCTGATGCGTTGATCAATTTGTTCATTTGATTGATATCCGCATTTTCCAAGTTATCGTTCGCCATGTGATGAACAATCCGGGAGTTAAAGTAGCTTCCGAACATGGAAGCCCCCAACATTTGTCCTAATGAACGAAACAGCGAATTGGTCGCTGTGGCCACTCCGCTTAAGGAAGAATCGACTGCGGATTGAACGACAACGGTATATAAGGTCACGGTGATACCGAAACTAATGCCGAGCAATGCGGAAATCAAGTAAAAGCCGTACGTACCGCTCGTTAATTGCATGGCCGCGAGCCACGCTCCGCATAGAATCAGGATCATATTGCCTGTGAATGAGGTCACTCTTATCCCTTGCTGCACAAGCATTTTACCGCATAGATAGGAACCGAATGCCCAGAGAATCGCTAAGGGAGCGAGCATAAGTCCCGCTTCCATCGCTCCCGTTCCCCATCCCCCCTGGAACCACATCGGCATATACACTAACGTCCCCATAATGATCGCATTCACGAGAAATTGCAGGAAGTTGGCCGACACGATTTTAAGCTCCCGAAACATATGCAGGGGCAAGATCGGTTCCTTTGCTTTCGTCTCTATCCATAAAAATAACCCCATCAACACGACGAAAGCGGCTATATACCAAAGGACCGGCCCCGATAGCCAATGCCCCTCTCCACCCTTCTGAACAGCATATAATAAAGATAGCATGCTTAATGAGAAGGTAATGATGCCCCAGTAATCAATTGTTTTTTTGCTTTTCTCCGTCTTTTCTTGTAGAAACATCACCATGAGAAGGATAGCCGCCAGACCAAACGGAATATTGAAAAAGAAAATCCAATGCCAGGAGACATAATCGACGAAGAAGCCGCCAAGCAGAGGCCCAATCACACCCGCTCCTCCCCAAACGAAAGCCGTAAGCCCAATCATCTGAGCCCGTTTATCTTCCGAGGGATAAATATCCGCAATGATGGTCTGTGTGACCGGCAAAATAGCACCGGCTCCGATTCCTTGAACAAGCCGGAATGCAATCAATTGCTCCATCGTCTGGGCTAGCCCGCATAGGGCGGAACCGATCAAGAAAATAGCTGCGCCAACGGCGAAAATAAGCTTCCTCCCGTACAAATCAGACAGCTTGCCGAAAATTAATACAGTAACGGTAGAGGCCAGCAAATAAACCGTAAATACCCCATTCATAAGCTCGATGCCCTGAAGGGAAGCAACAATTTTAGGCATGGCCGTTGTAACAATCGATGACTCTGCAGCCGCTAAAAAAGTAGCGACAAAAATAGAGATCATAACCATCGATCGATTCCTGTTCACGTTACAAGCATCCTCCTTTATTTAGATTAGCATGTAATGCTTCCAAATAAGGGGGGACACTTATTTATACATAACAATATCGCCATAATGTTCATCACTACCCAACATCGACATTAAGATATGAAGTGCGCCGAGTTGCTCGCAGTAAGGTTTTTGTTACAGGAGATCGGCTCAACTTTTTAAATATTTATGTTTAAATAGTATCTTAAATAACTAAAATTTGTCAATAAATAAAACTGCGTGGATCCAAATTACAGGTGGTCGTTTATAAGGAGGGAAAAGGTTCGTATATTTTTGACCATTCGTTCCGAAAATGTTATTCTTTTAAAAGAAAGGGGGAGGGGCACATGGCACGGCATAAAGAATTTGATAAAGCAGAGGTTCTTAGTAAAGCGTTGGAAGTCTTTTGGTATCGGGGCTATAAGGGTACTTCCCTTCAAGAACTGCTGAAACATTTGGGAATTGCAAAGCAAAGTATGTATGATACCTATGGAAATAAACACGACTTATTTTTAGCCTCTTTAAAACATTATGCGGATCAGAAGTTAACTTTTCTGAATGATGCGCTTGAAAGATATGGCTCGCCAAAGGAATCGATCACGGTTGTTTTCTACGATTTAGTAAAATTTCTCGTTGATGAAGAACGAAAAAAAGGATGCTTTATGATAAATACGGCGATAGAACTTGCGCCACATGACCAGGAAATTTCAAGATTGGTTGAAACTAACATGGAACATGAAGTGTCCGCATTTTATCGGGCATTAATCCGCGCACAACAAGAAGGTGAATTAGGTAAGCGGCACAATGATCTTATGGCACTTGCGCGATTCTTGAACAATGCTCGATATAGTTTGTTTATTGCATCTAAATCCACTTCGAATCCCGTTGTTTTAAATGATATTGTTAAAATTACACTCTCGGTCCTAGACTAACCTATGACCCTTTCTTTTTATGATTTTTAGACCGAACAGTCTATAATATCCTTTTACAGGATTTTTTTATATACATATTAGACCGAATGGTCAAAAAAAGGAGTGATATTGTGGAAAACAACAAAAGGATTGATTCTAAGACGAGTCTGGGTATTTGGATGCTCGCTATAGGGATGTTTGTTGTTGGGACAGTTGAATTAGTTTTTGCCGGAGTCTTGAAACTGATATCCGTTGACCTCGGTGTTTCGGTCGCAACCGCTGGACAGCTCGTGACTATTTATGCTGTCATTTACGCAATAGGTACACCTATTCTCATTACGTTAACCTCCCGCATAGAGAGGAAAAAGCTGTTATTACTCTCGTTATTCGTTTTTATCCTTAGTAACGTCATTGCGGCCATTAGTCCGAATTATATCTTTCTTATGATCTCAAGAATTATTGCTGCAATTAGTGCCGGGATATTTAGCGTGTCTTCCATTGCATTTGCCGCCAAACTAGTCCCTCCCGCAAAAGCAGGGAAAGCAATCGGAACAACGGTTATGGGATTTAGCTCTTCATTGGTTTTAGGGGTACCTTTAGGGACAGTTGTAGGAGAAACATTCGGATGGAGAATGACGTTCATTTTTGTGGCGCTTGTTACTCTTCTTCCTGTGCTAGGAATCTGGCTATTTACTCAAAAGGTAAAAGGAGAGGAACCAGTATCGCTAAAAACACAGTTTTCTATCTTACGGAAACCCGCAATGGTAACGGTGCAGATGGTGAGTGCGTTAATATTTATCGGCCAATTTTCTCTGTATACGTATTTCACGCCTTTTCTGCATAATCTGGCCGGTTTTAATATGGAAGAAATTACGGTAGCATTCTTTGTTTTGGGCATATTTGGTATTCTAGGAAGTTATATAGGTGGTTATAGCGTAGACAAGTGGGGCGTCAAGAAGACGTTATTAGTAACGATAGGCAGTAGGACACTCACATTGTTTTTACTCCCGCTGGTTGGGGAATATCCTATCTTTTTATTTCTGACCATGATGGCATGGAGTGCTTCCGGCTGGGCGACGACTCCCGCGAATCAAACCTATCTGAGATCTTTGGCTCCAAAATTAGCGGATATGATTATTGCGGTTAATACATCTTTCATGCAATTAGGTATTGCCCTAGGATCGGCAATGGGAGGATTAATCATTAGCAATCATTATTCCTATACCTCACTAAGCTGGTTTGCAGGGTTTATTACCTTGGTTGGTTTATTTTCTTTTCTTCTTTCCATCTCCCTTTCGAATAGGCAAGGTAATCTGCAATAAAACAAAGGGTAATCATCGTCGGGTCTAAGAAGGGAAGCCGTTGAAACCTTTTCATCACCAATATCTCGAGCCGGCTGCTGCGCTGAAAGAAGAATATTCGTGTGAGGAACGTACAAAAACACCGAAACCAACATTTTTCAACCAATTGCACAAGGGCAACTTGAATATAATGGAAATTTCGGGACCGTATTACGAACATCGTTTTGAAAATTATTTCTAATGTTCGGATTTGTGGTTGACAAGAACGATAACCATAACTAAAATGAAGGTGTTGAATATAAGCTTTTTCGTATAATCTCGGGAATTGGCCCGAGAGTTTCTACGAGGTCACCGTAAATGATCTGGCTACGAAAATGCATGGAAAGCAATCACGGGTAAACGAGCGGTTTGTTTAGTCAGATTGTTTTTCTGCTTTTTTACGAAGCCTAAGGTCATGACTGCCTTAGGTTTTTTTGTTGTTCTAACCATAATTCTGGGAGGAGTCTCAAGCAATGGACCGTTTTTTCAAACTGAAACAGAACGGCACTAACGTAAGAACGGAGATTATGGCAGGCATCACGACCTTCATGACGATGGCGTATATTTTGGCGGTCAATCCGAATATTCTCTCCGCAACGGGCATGGAATGGTATTCGGTGTTTCTCGCGACGGCTTTGGCGGGCGGGATATTCACCATTGCCATGGGATTGTTCGTTAATTTTCCGGTGGCTCTTGCTCCGGGCATGGGGCTGAACGCTTATTTTGCTACCGTCATTCTGTCCTCCAACGGGGCGATGACCTGGCAAATGGCATTAACGGCTGTTTTTCTTTCCGGGATCATCTTTATCGTTCTGACGATTACAAAGGTGCGCCAGCTTCTTCTGGTTGCCGTGCCTGATTCTATCAAGCATGCGATTACTGTTGGTATCGGCCTGTTTATTACATTGATCGGCGCTAAGAACAGCGGACTTCTTTCCGTATCTGTAGAAACACTGAACGATGTACCCAAAGGAACTTATACCGATCTTCTATCCTTTGAAACGGTCTTTCATATGGGAAGCATGAAGGATCCGAATGTTCAGCTTGTACTGATCGGCCTCCTGTTAATTTCACTGCTTATGGTTCTGAAAGTAAGAGGGGCTATTTTGTTCGGTATTTTGGGTACAACCATCATTGGGATGCTGATGGGCCAAGTCGACTTTTCGACGCTCAACAATCCGCAAACTCCATGGCTTCCTAATTTCGGATATCTGGAATTTTTCCAGTTTGATTCCGCCGGAATTTTAAATGTAGGTATTGTTTCGGTCATTCTTACTTTTACATTTGTTGAAATGTTCGATACCTTCGGTACTCTGGTAGGAACCGCGAACCGGGCCGGCATTATGAAAAATCCGGAGGAAGGACGCAAGCGGGTCGGCAAAGCGATGCTCGTGGACGCATTTGCCGTTAGCGGAGGGGCTATGCTCGGAACAAGCACAACGACCGCCTTCGTGGAAAGCTCTGCAGGAATAGCGCAAGGCGGAAGAACCGGCTTGACGGCGGTATCCACCGGAATCTGCTTCTTGCTCGCACTGTTCTTGGCGCCTGTCGTCGCCTTGATTCCCGGATCGGCTACTGCGGCTGCTCTTATTATCGTCGGATTACTAATGATGCAGTCTGTTAAAGAGATCGATTTCCAAGATTTAGTAGTCGCTATCCCGGCGTTCTTCACTATCGTATTCATGCCTTTCACGAACAGTATTGCGAACGGAATTTCGCTCGGAATTGTAGCCTATGTCGTGCTGGCGCTGGTTGCGGGCAAAGGTAAGCATAAAATTCACTGGCTGATGTGGACTCTCGCCATTCTGATTATATTGCGCTATGCACTTATGGGCGGGGAGTAAAACGCGAGTCCTTTTCACATAAAAAAATAGCAGTTTCTAAGGGTTTCTAAGGGTGCGATATGCGCCCTTTTTTTAAGTTTAAGTTCAAGTATTAAAATGGAACAACTTTCTCATTGGCATAAAAAAGCTTCCGCTAATACCGGGGTTATTCTCTTCGAAAGGGCTTCGTCAGGAGCCTTTTTTTTATTTGAGCAGCAAACTGATGGCAGCAGGCGGAAAAACCGCGACAGCGATTCCGTACTATCGGATAAACCGCGATCTTTTGCGAATTCTGTAGGTCTAACGGTTGCTACCGCTGCTATTTCCTCCAAAATGGCCGACCTGAAATTCTAATGGTTGTCATCACCGCTATTTGCGCGATTTTCATCTCCAGGCTATGGAAAAAGGCCAAATAAGGTCGCTCGCAACCGTTAGATTTTGAAAATGGCTATAATCGGCGAATTTACGGCTGTGGCAACCATTAGAAAAAAGGAAGCAGACCAGTTCGATTTCATTTGGACAATTCTACAAATTTTGTGAACGATATTCAAAAGGTGCTGTCACTGCGGCTGATACACTTGGTGATAAGCTGGAAAAGATACCGTGCTACATAGCTTTCTGCGGGAATTTCTGCAGCAGGGCAGCAGCCAGCTTTTGGCGTCGAAAATTGATCAATGAAAGGAGTTGTATTAATGACTAGGAAACGAAGGAAATGGACAGGCTTCATTATGACGTTTGTCATTCTTATGTCCACCTGCCACTTGGCGTATGCGGAGGCTAAAGAACCGGAGGCCATGAGAAATTTGGCGGGAGAGGCAACTTACACCTATTCGGAGGCTCCGCATGAAAACTATCCGGATAACGGCCATAAGCTGACGGATGGGAAGTATGGGGATATCAATTCCTATACAGATGGGAATTGGATCGCTTTCTTGCGCGGCAAACCCTGGGAAATTACGATCGATTTGGGCGAGAACAAATCCATCGGGCGTATTCAGTCGCACTATCTGTATAATAACAGCGCGGGAATCTATACTCCCAACATCGTTTCTTATTATGTATCGGAAGACGGACAGAATTGGGCCCCGGTCAAGCATATGAATTCAGCGGTCCCGTTATGGACGGAGAAGCCGCCCTCCGGTCATGACTACGTTTGGGATGGAGAGCAGGATGGCGTTCCTCATCCGTCCAAGAATGCCAAGATGATCTATGCGCGCTATGTAAAAATTGCGGTAACGGCGCAGATTTGGGTTTTCATGGACGAAATAGAGATTTGGGGAGTGGACGGCAAGGCCGATAAAGCTTTCAAATTGAAACCGGTTTCTCCTGATTATTTGAAACCTGGCAAGGATACGGCAGGCATTCGCAATATGATCCTGATGTATAACGGGCAGTATGATCAGAATCGCGGAAACTGGAAGAAAGAAAATATCATTCCATATATCAGTTATGTAGACGAGAACGGAGTGCCGCAAGACTGGATGTATGATGGGGTTTTGCTGCTGGGGCTCCGAACGCCGGATTATCAACGGGATTTCGGTTACTCGGCTCTTCTGGAAGATTGGAAATGGTACCTGGACAAGACCTTTAAAGAGGATGGGGAATTAAACCAGTTGAATGAGGCGGTTAAGGAGGCGGGGGATCAGCTTGGCGATGCCCGCCATAAAGTCAAAGTGGTGATTATGATTCCTAATCCGGATGAAACCATTTCCGATTTCGGCGATATCGACGGCGATGGTGTATCTGAAAGCTTCGTGCCGGAAGAAGTAGGCGAAGAAGCTGCTTACGCTAATCGCGTCAAGGCTATCGACTGGTATATGAATCAGGTTAAGGAGCGGTGGCAGAAGGGGAATTATGACCGTCTGGAGCTGGTCGGCATGTACTGGCTCGCGGAAAGTGTCGCCAGCGGCAAGACTTCGGATGCAGATCTGCTCAAGTATACGAGAGACCTTGTTCATGAGAGGAAGCAGAAGTTTTTCTGGATACCGTATTATGGCGCCAATTATAATTTTGCAGCGCGCAGCCTCGGTTTTGATGCGACTGCGCTTCAGCCGAATCATTATTTTGACGGGATGGATCGGATTCGGGTGGAGGCTGCAGCCTATCTGGCCCAGCATCACGGACTCGGCATAGAGATAGAAACGGATGAACGCATGAACGAGGATGAATCTTTTCGGAACCTCTATATAGATTATTTGAACGGCGGGGTAGATTACGGATATATGAACGGGGCGTTCAAGGCCTATTACCAAGGGGTGGATGCTCTTCTGCACAGCTCCCGCAGCAGTGATCCCCGTGTTCGCGAACTGTACGATTGGACGTATCAATTTGTTAAAGGCACTTACCAAAAGCAGCCGAATTAACCTTGATCATTTAGACGAATGTAGGGGATTAAGTTCCCCTTATTCGTCTTTTTTTGGATATCGTTCTAAATCACCAAGGCGTTAGGGAGGGAACAATTTATTGTCGAAGTGAACCGCATTATGTAAAAGTGTGTTGACGGGCTGCCCGTTCTGTGATACATTAGTTTTCGCTGCTCAAATGTTTTGTGCTCAGCACAGATCAAGAATCAACAAGCTGGATGTTAAATGATACGGAAGCACCAGGACGTACTGGTCCGGGTTTCCAGCAGATCCAGTTTTAAATTTTTAAAAAGAGCTTGCAAAGTAATTTCAGATGTGCTATGATACAAAGGTCGCTTTCGATAAGACAAGCTACGACAAAAAGCGACAAACAAGCATTGCCCTTTGAAAACTGAACAACGAGTGAAATGAATGAAGCCAGTGCGTATACGGTTTTCGGACCGTATCCGCGTCAATGAATGAACGAATTAATGAGCTAATCGCTCTTTGGAACTCTCGGTTTTATCCGGGGGTCCCCGAAAAGTAGTCGGACTTCGCTACGAAGCATCGCTTCACTTTTTGGGGGAATTTTTCGGAGAGTTTGATCCTGGCTCAGGACGAACGCTGGCGGCGTGCCTAATACATGCAAGTCGAGCGGA
>NZ_JBHTIU010000055.1:0-11762 GCF_042677205.1 Paenibacillus residui | reverse complement strand
TTCGTGAATGATTTCACACCTTAAAAATTAAAAAAAACTGTCTTGACTTCTTGTGCCACTATAAATTTAGGGGGTGAGTTTCTTAGTTATTCGACTTTGATTTCACTTTATAAGCATTATCTTGAAGTCAAAGTTATCTCCGACAAGTTTACCCAATAATAACGTGGTATTTCGGTCATATATTGGCTATTAAATGAGTGCTCGATCTCTATATCAAATAAATCATCTGTACGCTTATATTATTACTGTGTCACCATAAGCAACCTGCTAGCTGTCAGACGACGGAATTGTACCTTTATAAATAAAAGTATTGTGGTATTCGACAAACTTGGAATTAATCTTGTGCTTGGATAATAGTTTCCTACCGTGTAATAGGTTTTCAGAATTGATATGTATGACACATTCTCGTTCTAAATCAACAGTAATTGCTCCTCTATCGAACAACGTATGATCATTAGGACAAACTACTATCATATTTTCTGCAATATCAGGACCGTTGTGAGAACCTAGCGGTTGTATATGGTGTACCTCGGACATGCTTTCTCCTTCACCTAAATCAATCCGAGTACCACATATCTGGCAATAATCGTTATACAGTGTTTTGAGTTGCTGAACCAAAATTTTACTTCTTTGAGGAACCGTTAATTTCAGATGACGCTTTTGGGGAGTTATTGAGCCCAAGTCAAGAGTAGGCATATTTATTTGACGGTTATTGTCACTGTGATCCCACCCCAAATTAGTTGTTACATCGGCACCGCTCTCAGTCTTGACGACTTTTTTTCTAGCCACGCTATTTATGCTTTTACTGCTGAGTTCGGAATGAGAATTAATCTTCTGCTTATCGATTTTTTGATGCTTTGGCTTTACTGTAATTGACAGAGATCTATTATTATTAAGTTTTGTTGATTTCAACGAAGGACTATTAACCTCGCTTATGTGAAGTCGTTTATTACCAATAACATAATACTCTTTAAGTGGGGGTTGCTTTCTTCCTTCTATTTTTCGTTCCACAACCACCTTTAATTTTCCATCAATAGAAACTTGTCTTGCTCCAGAACGAGACATATTCACACGGGATCTCTTTCGATTATTTATTATTTTACAATCCTCATCAATAATTCTTAAATATCCTTCCCGATCAACAATATGTCGGATACTTCTAAAATAATGGTCTCCCGCTACTACATTAAGATAAACAATGCCTTCCTCCTTTATAAATTTTTTCCTCTTTTTATTCTGTTTGTTCTTTTGATCCTCCAAGTATGTCTGCATCAGTTGTTTTGCAAATCTTCTTTCTTCTGTCCTATTTTTAAAGTTGACCATGACTTCACCCGCTTCATTTGTAGTCAAAACAATATTCTACCAAGTTAATAGCAGTTTTCGCACTTATTTTCCAAACTCCCCTTTTTTTGGTTTCCCTTGAGAGACTATGTCGCTATCAACTATTCCAGACACATCAATACTTTCTTAATGCCACGCACCCAAGGCAACATATGTCATGATAAAGAAAAGCACCTAAAACGGTGCTCTTTAACAAGGTGGTTGAGACGAGGGTAGTATTTCCTGATTGAACCCCAGCGTTGCTACAGAATAAAATCCCCACCAAGGTAAAAGTTCATTGATTCTTACCGTTGAAGAGTTTGCTTTTCAAGCAAGTTTCGGCTCGTTATATATCTGGATTTAATCAAAGCAGTTTACTGCTGGATCGTCACAAATTGGCCACAAACACTAAACTTTTTCGATGATATTATAGTCCAATAAATCTCCATTTTTTTGCACTTGCCAAACATCAACAGGAGCTTTTTGATTTTTATATTCAGAGATAATATTTTATTAGTTGACTTCCCTTTTCTGATATTGAATTATTAACCCATACATATCAATCGTTGCCATAATCCAGCGGGCATTCAAGGCCGGATAGCCTTTCTTCTTCCGATTTGTTTTTATTAAATATCATGTCGAGTGCAGCAGAATCCATAGTATTCCTTCGTCTTTATATTTTTCAGTAATTTTTTAGATATTTTTCCAACCTTCTCGAAAGTATACCCATCTTTTTCTTTTGGATCTCACAACTCCAAATAATTAACACCCGCCAACCTAGCTCTTCCAGTTGGTTAAAAACTTCTTTATCTCGCACTTTATTTTTTGCGATTTTCTTTTCCCAGAAATCTCTATTGGTTGCAGGCAACTTGCTTCTGGCACAGCCTTCATGGCCATGCCAAAAGCAACCATGAATGAATATAACTGTTTTGTATTTTGGAAGTACAATATCCGGCTTCCCAGGAAGATCGGAACGATGTAATCTAAAGCGATATCCCATTCGGTGAAGAAGTCTTCGGACGATTATTTCCGGCTTCGTATTTTTACCGGTCACCTTCCTCATTATTTCGCTACGCTTTTCCTTATCAAACTTATCCATAGATTAATTCGGTCTGCTGTTCCGATTTTTCGTTAGATGTGTAATTCTCCAACAAATGTTGATAAATGTGTTCACTTTGAATCCGGCTGAACAACGGGGGTAATGCATTGCCTATCATCAAAGCAAGCGTTCCCTTTGGAATATCGGTTGGGAAGTGATAATTGCGTGGGAAAGTCTGGAGCATTGCCGCTTCCCTTGCAGTAATACATCTATCTTCCTCCGGATGAAGAAAACGACCTTTAGATGGATTGAGGCATCCTCCGGTAATCGTCGATGATACATCGTCCCATTTCAAACGGCCGTAAACATCACTAAAGCCCACACCTTTTTTCTTATGACAAGACAGAATATATTCTTCTGGAAGGTCCTTTCTTCCCCCTCCGTTTTTCGGAATAAGTTTTATCATTTCCATAATTCTTTCCTTATGTTTCGGATAAATTTGGTGAATCGGATCCGAGGTAACTGCGGTACTTTCCAACAAGCCGATTACATCCTTCACCGTTTGTTTCAGTCCTGTGCCCTTAGCAATATTTATTTCAGCAAGGCGCGAACCTACCAATACAAAACGTTTTCTCCTCTGAGGAACGCCGTATTCCGCAACGTTAACGATGTCGTAATCGAGATTGTAACCAATTTCTTTAAGTTTCCTATAAACTTTCTTGAATAAGGGATAATCCACAATCGAGGGAACATTCTCCATCATCAGGGTTATCGGTTGAAGTACTTCTACAAATCTCAGATATTCAAGAATCAGGTCATTCCTCGGATCCTCTACTGGGCTGTTTCTGTTCAATCTTCTCATTGATGAAAAGCCTTGGCACGGAGGGCATCCTGCTAGTAAAAAGAGTGGGCTACCATTTAATAATTTTCGAAAATCATTTGGATCAAGCTTACGGATATCTTCGTCAAATACTTTAGTTTCCCTATGATTCAAATTGTAAGTTTTTGCTGCATATTTATTAATTTCAACGGCGGCAATTACGTCGAAGTTCGCTTGTTTTAACCCCTCCGATAACCCGCCGCATCCTGCAAATAAATCTATTGCCGTATATGCCACTATTAATCATCTCTCTTGTTAGATTAACTGTTTAACCACTTATAATAAAATCCGAGTTCCTTATCTTCGAACGTGCCTACCACCACGCCTCTGTCTAAAAAAACGTTAAACTCCTCACAGCTTGTCTCAGGTAATAATGCACATGAATGACATGATGCTAAGTTAAGTGCGTCCCTTCCCTGGCCCTCGCTTGAAATACATACCGGATCATTAGAACATAACTCCCCTATTTCCAGCGCCTTTTTAAAAATTCTCGGTAAACAGTCCCAATACCCTTGACGTACAAGCCCGCCTAGAGTGCCTTCGGAATCTCCACTTGCGGTATAGATTAATATTGCCGACATTTCAACGTTGTCATCCGCTCCGCTGCAATAAATCCGTTCTCTTAACGATGCTGCTGTATATCCGCATTCGAAACTTAATTGTCGAATCAACAAGTGGGCAATGGTATGCAACAACAAGAATTTGGGGGTAATTAATCGACTAGTGGTTTTACCTTGATAAGTTTCTCTATAATTATTATTTACGATTTCAGCCCTCTTCGCGATATTATTATTATTACGTATCCAATTATTGATATCGTTACAATTAAATTCAATAAATATACCCTCGCCACGAACTTCGTAAGCAGGATACCATCTCGTTGAAGGTTCCTTAGCGGAAATAAATCCAGGTATTCTTTCCCCTACCTCGAAGGCATCCGGAGGGTTAATTCTCGTGAAACCGGTCAATGCTCGTACTTCTCTTATTTTATGAATAAGCGATACACCTTTTACAAAGGGAATGTTATATTTTGAAATATCCGTATCTTCACGAACAAAATCGTTACCATTGAGATCTTCAATGGGGATTTTACCCGTCAGCGCCTCATACTCTTCGATCCGATAACCTACCCCGTTTGCATTGATTTCTTCCGACTCCGCACCGCTTTGGACTGAAAAACGTCGAAGCAAGATATTCTTGACAACAATATATTGAGCGGATATCTCCCGACCGATTTCCTCCGCCCATCTATCAATGCGAGAGGCAATTTTCTTCTCCCGTTCGTCTTCCTCATAATCTGCGATAATATTTTGTATTCGTTCAAACGCATGTGAACCCGTTATCTTCTTATTTATCTTCTCCGAATAAGGTGGTATCACCAAAGAACTGACTACTTTAGGATAATAAATGGATGATGCCCCGCGTTGCATTGCTCGAGGGAACGCAGCACAATCTTCAGAACTTCCTTTCCAAGGCATATTGCCGGAACATCCGTACTGCGGGCCGCGTTTCTCCGCCATTTTTTGCATAACATCTCTGTCGAACGCACCGGCTAACGTAGCTTTGGCACTACAATTCTTACATTTTACGACCAGCCCTTCTAATCCGGCAGAAGCCGTCGCTCCGGTTTCAAACGTAAGCGATGGATTTGAGCATATGGATCTCTCTCCACCTATGTTTCTATCATGCACCCAATTTACCCAGGGAAAATCATCGATATGGCCATTTTCACATGCAACGACGATACGCGTCGGTACTAGGTCTTTCTTGCATTCCATGCATCGGGGGCGCTTCATATGCGGATCCCGTTCTTTTTGCGTTAGCGTCGCATTTTTTCTGTACTCGGATAACCAATTTTTTAACGCCTGAAACCTTCTGCATTGCGGGCAAAAATACCATTGCGGAAATCTAGTGTAGGTAATTCCCCAATCTTTTTGACTTTTCCCGGGTACTCCAAAATAATCTACACGCAACGCCTTCTCCAGTCTCTCATCGTGAATTTTGGTAACTTTCGCCTCCCAATATTCAGGTGCGGCAGTCATTAATGTTTGGTCTGGGAAATCTACCATGGCACCGACGCCATATTGCAATATCGCTTGGGCGCTTCTTACGCTGTGAGTTATCTTATTTAATTTCACAACATCTTTCTGTATTTTTAAATCCGTCATATCATATATCACTCCCATATTAGTAGCCCTGCCGTTACGTTTTTATCGACATTACGCATAGAGGTTAAAGTTTCCTTAGCCGGATCGGATCCTTCTGCCCCAAATACTTTCAGGAGTCTTTTGCTTCCTGACGGAGGATCAACGACAATATACCGCTCGCCAAAATAGAAGTTTTCTCCACCGGAGATCCCCACGCGTTCTTCCCATTCGTTCCAAAAAGCTTTCATTTCCAGGGCGATTTCTTCGGACTCATTTTGTAACTCTATGCCTGCTCTTCTTCTTATTTCAGTAATGCGTTCGATAATATACCGCTCAATCTCAGCAATGCCCTCGATATCTTTCCGAAACATGCCTGCATCATCATCTTTAGATAAGCCGTACTTGTGCCTCATTAACGATACCATTACGGCATGCAACGCTCGATCTCTTGCCGGCTTTGAGAATGGAGTCGCGCTAGTTGGTTCGACGAATTTATAGAACGACTCATGGTAACTTCTAAATTGCTCATAATGCGATCGGTCTCTACTTTTCGCACCGTCATATAGGACGAACGCTACACCGGGATAAGTTCTGCCGATCCTACTCGATGCCTGAATATACTCACTGGTCAACTTCGGTTGACCGACAAGCAACATTACGTTTAACCTCGCCACATCCACTCCGACTGAGATCATATTTGTGGCCAAGAGTACATTGATCGGATATTTCTTCTCTAATTGGTTGGATTCGGTGTATTCGAGTTGTTCTAATTTTTGCAGCGTTTCATTCAGTTCGGTGGTGGAAACTCTGCTCGTTAACTCATGGGCGGAACCGATTTGCCGAACCAATTTCCTTTTACCGAAGCGTTGCGCGGTTCTTCTGATAAAATCCTTGACGTCATCATCAACTAACGTCATACATTTACTTAAATCACGGAGACTATTGAAGTAAACGGCCAATGTCCAAAATTTATCTTTGACTTCATATGGTAGTTCCATCATGTGAACACGTTGAAGAATGGCGGCTATTGATCGCACTTCCATCATCGCTTTCGTTTTACCCGACGGCATAATCCCCACATAAAGACGTCCCGGTTTCTCCTTAGCATCCGCCTCTCGAGCAAAGAATGAGTCGTTAGAGTCGATCCCCGGTGAAGGAAATTGCCTGACCTCTCGATTGAACAAATTTGAACATTGATCCTTCGCTCGTCGTATTGTAGCGGTAGACGCGATAATTTTCGGCTTAACGCCTTTCGAACTACATAAAGCGTCGATTGCAGTCTCATAAAGACCGACGATCGTACCGAGCGGCCCCGAAATAAGATGCAGCTCGTCCTGTACGATTAATTCGGGAGCCCTATTATTATCGGATGTCGCAAAAAAGCTTCCCGCATCGTTTTTCCAAGGCAACATCGCAAATTTATCAACCGTACCGAAAAGTAGAGTCGGCGGCTTGTCATAGAGTTCTTCATCCACGACTTGTATAGGAAGCGCTCCCTCAAACTCACAGTTTTCTTGAGGACAGTGGATTTGGAAATGTTTTTTGTTTCTCATTGTATACCCCCAACTGCCGATCAAGCCTTTTCCGGTCGCATCTGGATCTCTGACTAATTTTGTCCCACACCAAGGGCATTTCAATATTTGGAATTTAGTATACTTTTCTTTAACCTCCCTTAAACTACTGATGGTTGCATCATGCAACTTATTCACAAATTTTTTGGCGTCATCATTTTTATTCGGTGTGTGAGATCCGCCGATCCATAATCCGATCGTTATTCTTTCTTTTCCTAGCGGATATGAAGAATATTTCGACTTTTTCTTCGTACAGTCTTTTCTGATCGATTCACATGCGCAAATAAGTGTCCCGGCCCTTAGAAACTGTTGAGCGGCCAACAATCTTAAAGTGTACCTCATAATAACCGATGTCCCGTCCGACACAGTTGAGTACGCAAGACGACGATAAAAGATCGTAAACGCCGTCAATCCTAAATATGCCTCGGTTTTCCCGCCCCCGGTCGGGAACCATATCAAATCGACAAAGTTACGCTCCTCACATTCTTCCTCCACGATAGACCTCAAACTCATCAGTAAAAAAGCAAGTTGGAACGGTCTCCACTTGTGATTTGAGTCATCAATTTCGTAGTAATTTAATTGTGATATTTTGTTTTGAAGTTCCAAATCCCCCGGGTAATGATCATCTTTTTGAAAACCAGCATGTACACGTTGCATAAACATTGCACGATTAGCCAATTGAAACGCATCGTAAGCTTTCTTGTCGTTTGCAAGCAATTCCAATCCGTAATACATCCTTTGACAAGACTCTTTACAATCCTGAATATGCTTATTCACCGCTTCAGAATAACGGACATCCAACTTCTTCCCTCTAATTTCAATTCCGGTAATCCAGGCTTGATAAGCGTCGATCAGACCTTTCATGTCGGCAATTTTAAACGTCTTCTCTGTTGCTTCGAGGTCGGATAAGTATTTCATAGATAACGTTCTACCATTAATAGAATTAATATTAAAGTCCATTTGAGGGACTTCAAACGTCGGCATAAAGTCGGTCCATAACTTACCTTCGCCGTCTTCATTAATTTCCCAGTCAACTGAGACGCCATGGCCCGTTGCATAAGTTTTCTTTTCCCGATAGAGCAAATCCAAACTTTTTTCTTCAAAATCGTTGGTTTGTGAAAACTCTCTATTCGTATATGCAAATAGTCGTAAACCCGGATTATTATCGGTATTTATCATTATTTGTGGTTGGAAAAATGAGTTGGTTCCGTTATAGTTTCCCGTATTTGTGTTGACAAGCATTACTGTCACAGCGAGATGTTCATCGCGAGACATTTTGGATAATAGTACTAACTTGATTTCTTTACCTTCCAGATTTTTAAGTTCATAGAACATTTTACCCTGTTCAAACGTAATTTTAACCGGTACTTTATGCGGTTCTCTGACAAACCCCCGTTTGAATTGATCGCATAAGCGGAACATACAATCTTTAAGATAATCATCAACGATTTCATCGCTATCCCAGATTTGGAACACATCTCGTCGGGTAAGTCTTTGTTTAAGAATTAATAATCCCGATTCTCTCGAATATTCAACTATTTGTACGACTTTATGCGGCAGTTCATAATTATCCTGATCCTCCGGGGTAAAAGGCAATCTGCAATCTTCAAGTTTTGCATTTCTGTACGTCGCGAAAGTTACGTCAACGAGCAACTCTCGAACATCATGATTAACAAAAAATGTAAGTCCCATGGAAGAGGGCATGTTTTGCATCGATAATCCGACGTCTTCATCTAAGGATCCTACATCCGTCTCTTCCGCTAAGCTTCCTGAATACTTTTTCAGAGACTCAGTGTGTCCTTCTAGTTCTTCATATTGATTTTCATCATCATCTATCAATTCTAATTCCGAAGGATTCAATATGGGCGGTATCTCATTATTGTCCGCATTCATCACATTTCGCTGCGGATAAAGTATACCGACACTATATCGTACTTCCGGTAAATCTGTAATGATTTCATGTTCTTCGTCCGGAATCGAATACTCCGAACCGGGGCCCAATAACTCCTGGTTAATTTTCTTTATCAATTCTTCTCTAGTTTTAAGCATTAACTGTTTCATCATCGATCACGTCCTATCACAAAATCTGAGGTTTGTTCGCCATATAGTAGGGCACGACCAAGTTTTCCGCATCGATTAATTTATCAACCTGGACTACACGTGACAATTCCGTTAGATCAATCGGCAATTTTGATAATATCTCATCGTTTTGCAGGTTAATATTTTTGTTAAATGACGCGATAATATTCCTTTCGATATACTTCAGGATTCTGATCCTCATTGTGCGGACTTCTCTACACGCTTGAAGAAACGAATCGGGGTTTTGGGAAAGTAGTGGATCGCCCGTAAGCTTTGCAATTGTCCGAAAAGACTCAAGATCCCTCGGTCCTACGATGTGACTGCCTTCATCAAGCCACGATCTTAATGTAACCTCATGCTTGCCTTTACCGAACCTACTCATTCTTATAGATAATTCCGAGTAAGTTAGTCGAAAATTCTGCATATATTGTTTTAGAACCGATTTCCAATAAAGCGACTTTTGGTAACTTTCCTTAAAACTATCGTTTGCGGCCTTATTATCCAAAATAATATCCATTATCTTCTCAACGATATCTTTCGCATCATTATCATAGTTAGCAAAGATCAAAAGATCACCGGGTTTTAACAGCGAAAGTTCCGATTCTTCTACCGTTTGACGATCTATGTCAAATACATAAGGGCAGTAATATCGTGAGAAGAAAACCTTTTCGCCGGTATCTAAAATCGCAACCTTTACTATTTCCGAAGTTTGTGCCCCTACCGGCTCCGAGAATCCCGAATGGTTAACAGCAAAATTGTACTCGAATTGTCCGACAATCTTATCGAGTTTCTCCTCGATTACCGACTCATCCAATTCCTCAATTGCAGCCGCTGATTCGGCATTTTGTCCCTCACTTTCAAATAATTTGGGGGACCCGAATAACGACAGCCTTCTATAAGTTTTTTTCTCCGCTTGCTTAAATCTATTTTTTTCATTTTTATATAATACGAACGACACCTTTTCAGTGTTGCTTAACAATAGCGGATTGAGCTTATCCCACCCATTGACACTCATTACCAATACATCATGATAGAACTTACTCGAGTTAAATCTTCCGGGAGTAAAAAAATCACACTTTTGAACAACTGGTTTTAAATAATCTGGGATCGATTCTATAAACACCTTCCGATAATACGTTTTATACCCGATTACAGCAATTTTTCTATTCGTGTATTTTAATTGTCTCAAGTACTCCAATAGATAATCATATTTTGCATTCGATCTATCTATTTCTCGTTTTATTGTCAATAACGAGTTAACCAACTTCATCAAACTGTCATGATATTCGATTAAGTTAAACTGATTGATGATGCTTTGCATGTTTATTAATTCTTCTGAAGGTGAAAGTGCGTTTATCTTTCTCTCCCTAATCATATTTTCCATTGTGGTTAAGGGAAAGAAAGATTTCTCCATAAGATTAAGCAACCAAAATCCCTTACTTATAAACCCTTCTAATTTAACGTTTACATTTTCTTCGTTATATTGTGATAACTTATACAATATTTTTTTGCATTCATGGAATATACCATCATGTACTCTATTATCAACCTCAATTAAATTACTTTTCAAATTTAAGGCATTACTTAATAGTTTCCCAAGATCTTTACTTTCATCGCAAATATCCCCAATATGTGACATTGATACCGCTTGATACTCAACATTAATTTTATCCTTAGTCCATATTAATGTTTTTAGATCATCAAACTGTTGAAAAACAGCGGAATCTACACTATTGTATAGCTCGCATATCATTAAGATACTTTTCAATGAGCTTCTGTTATAAATGCTTGCTAATTCGGAAATATCTTGGGTAATATAGTCGGCTCCGTCAACAATAAGTGTCTCGACACCTTTATTATCAATTATTAAATCTCGAGCAACCGACAGTTTACTAGTAAATTTAAGAATCGGTTCAATTCTAGCCGAATTACCCGAATAGTTATATTGTTCGTCTTGAGTGTAGTATGCCGCCGGAAATAAGCCTCCTATTTGCAGGCCTTTCACTTTATCTTTAACGCTAACAGAGAGACGATCCATTAAGCGATCGGCTTCTGATCTGCTACAAACTATTATTACAGACTTGCCGAATGTATTTTTAATTTCCGTCGGTTTCATACCGAATAGTTCCGAAAGTATCTTTTTGGATTTGGATTTATTTCTAATGCCTCTCCCGTCTAATGTTTTGGCGTTTCCATAGTAGGGCGAGATCTTATTAACTTGTGAGGGAGGAACTAAATTCTTAGTCGAAGTGCCGCCTTTGTCAAAATTAACAAGAATGAAGCGCCCCTCGTTATCAATTCCTTTAAATTCACTACGCTTATTTTCGTAAATAACAAGGTCTCCGACAGATAAATCGTTTATAAATGCAGCGCTATCCGCGTCATTAGTTAAAAAGGAATTAAAACAAGATAATACCGTCGCTAGATACAAAGTTAAACTTGTCCCTGGATGGAGTATAATTCCGCGTTCTCTATTAGAATTTGTTAATATTTCGACAATAAAATCCACATTAGCTGCAATAAACACATTATCTTGAATTCTTTTGTTATCTGTCAAAAAAGTCGCTTTGTCAATGGCGCATCTCAATTTTTCGATAACTTCGATTGCCATTAGAAATCCTCCCCTGAATACGTTATCAGTATTTCATCAGATATATATATTCTGGACAGTGAAAAGTTCTTGTCGAAAAATTCATGGGAATAAAGGTTAAAGGTGCATACAGGAA
>NZ_JBHTIU010000054.1:0-22064 GCF_042677205.1 Paenibacillus residui | reverse complement strand
CGGCAGCGGCGGCAAGGGCGGCGACGGCAGCGGCGGCAAAGGCGGCGACGGCAGCGGCGGCAAGGACGGTGACGGCGGGGCGACAAAGGTGGACACGGAGCTGCGACAGTCGATGCTCGACAGCCCATCCAGCGACAAGTGGGGAGTGCTTCCTGACGGGACGAATCAGGGAATCCGGCATTTCGCCGATTATTGGGAGAAATACCCGGAACGGATACCCTCTCTGGCTCAGCGGCTCGGCGTCGATCCTTCGGATTTCGAGCTTAGTGTAAAGGGCTTTGAGAATTTTACGAATCAAGCGGAACGTGTCGCCCAAAGTTCCATGCATAGACATGTGGATGGCAAAGACATTTATTTTATTGAGGGTGCGGAGAAGGCCAAAAAAGGGGTTGTCGTTATCATAAAGGACGGAAAATTGCAGACGATGATGCCGAGTGACCCGAAATCGTTTAATAAGCTTCAATAAAATTAGGGGGGAACGATATGGAGACAGTTTTGATCGAACAGCTATGGGCAGATGGATACGAACGGAGGGCCCGAATTTTTCTGGAAAGCAGAAATCTTGCGGTCTGGTGCCATTTTCTCCAGCATGATGAGTATTTGGAGGCAGGTGAACCGTCGAGCCGTCTATCCCCAGGTGATCGGCTGCAAGCGGAGATTAGCATTCAAATGGTGACGGAATGCTCTGTTCTGGATCGGGTGGAGAAGCTTCAACACCGGCAGCCTATTGATAACTCTCCGCATATTGAGGCTGTGGGAAAGGTGCTTGAAGTCCAGGACGAATATTGTTGTATTTGTGATTTCGGTGCACTTGGAGGGTATGTGCCGGTGGAAACGGAGATGGAGGTTGAACTGAAGGAGGGGGACATTATAAAGGTTCGGGGAAGTCTTGAAATGGAGGTAGAAGACAACTAATTGGCCTCGGCAGCGGGAGGCTGATTGTCACTGGCGCAGCGATACCGTATCTATCGGTTATCGGTTGCGCCTTCACTGTTATATGTGGCAGTTTCATCCCCTAGGGCCCAATACCCGCAGGAACCATGAATGAAAGTGTTATCATTTTGAGCTTATACCTGTATAATAGAATCGGTCTGCCATGTCAAAGGTTGTCGTGAGGGTGAGGGTATAAAAAACATGGAGTGAAGGTCTGCTGTTGTTTATCCTAACGATATGAGACAGGAGGGAACAGCTTGCTTGCCAGCCACCAAACCTATTCAAATGAAAATTTCGACGGAATGGACTTAACGCGACAGGAGTTGAAAGGAAGCCGATTTACTCGCTGCAGCTTCGTCGGGGCAAGGCTTCAGGAGCTGAATACGGAAAGCTGTCAATTTATAGAGTGTAATTTTACATCCGCGCAATTAAATGCATCAACACATTTCCGTTCGGCGTTCATGAACAGTTTGTTCTGGCATACCAATCTCTTTATGGCCCGCTTCGAAGAATGCAAAATGACCGGCTCTGTCTTCGAAGAGGCGCAGGTTACCGGATGGACCCCTCTCGGGGGAGACTGGTCCTATATCCATATGCGCCATCATGTGCTGCCGAAGACAGACTTTAGCGGAGCAAAGCTGAAAGAAGCAGACTTCTACGGTTGCAATCTGGAGATGGCCAAATTTGTCAGGGCCGATTTGACGAGGGTTATTTTTCAGCAGGCCAGGCTTAAAGGAGCGGATCTTCGAGAGGCTGTTGTGGAAGGTATCGATTTTACGGGGGTTAATCTGCGCGGAGTCCGGATGGATATGCTGCAGGCTGTCTTCGTAGCAAGGTCCTATGGGGCATTAATTGATTAGGACATCGAACCAAAAAAGGATGAAAAAACTAATTGTTCAACGATTGACGGGCACCGGAAAGCATAATAAGATAACTGTAATGCTTTTGTGCGTTGAAAGTTTAAACGAATAAGGGGAGGGCATAAAGATGAAACTTAGAAAATTATTTCCATTAATGATTGCAGTGCCGCTTCTGTTCTCTGCATGCGGAGGACAGGGCAATTCAGGGGGAGCATCGCCGAAGCCGGAAGGTGCAGGTGAATCCAAACCGGAACAAACCCAAACGGTTAAAGTCGGAATTGCTCAGCTGGTAGAGCACCCGTCTCTGGATGCGATTCGCGAGGGCTTCCTGGCCGCTCTGAAGGATAATGGGTACGAAGACGGCAAGAACATGGAGCTGGATTATCAGAATGCCCAGAATGAGCCGCCTAACAACTTGTCTATTGCGCAAAAAATGGCTGGCGACAAGAAAGACCTGATTCTGTCCATTGCTACTTCTACCTCGCAGGCCATCGTCCAGCAGGTTAAAGACACTCCGGTGCTGTTCGCGGGAGTTTCCGATCCGCTCGGAGCCAAGCTGATATCCAATATGGACAAGCCTGGCGGCAATGTTAGCGGATCTGCCGATTACAATCCGGAAGCCATTGTCAAGCTGATGGATTTTATCGCCGCGGAGTTTCCCGATGTGAAGACGGTCGGATCGGTCGTTAACGAAGGAGAGCCGAATTCCGTAGTTATGATCGACAAGGCGGAGGAAGCGTTGAAGAAGCATGATATTAAATTGATTCGGAGAGCCGCCACGAACACTTCTGAAGTGAAGCAGGCGGCGGAATCGCTCGTTGGAAATGCGGATGCCATCTTTATCGCACTGGACAACACCGTAGTCAGCGCGGCAGACGCGATCATCCAAGTAGCTAACGACAAGAAGATTCCTTTCTTCTCCAGCGACCGGGATACGGTGGAGAAAGGCGCGATCGCGACCTACGGCTTCAAATACTATGATCATGGCTACCAGGCCGGAGAGATGGCTGTCGAAATTTTGAAGAACGGCGCCAATCCCGGAGATATGAAGGTAACTCTCCCGGATAAGCTCGACCTGATTATTAATGTAGAAGCCGCCAAAAATCAAGGAGTGGAAATTACCGACTCCATGAGAAACAAGGTTCAGGATAAAAACAACATTTTGAATGATTCGAAATAAAGCATGACAGGGAGCGGCTGATCCTATATGGTCCCCGCTCCTTATTCTGTTGGCAGGAGGGTTTACATCGTGATTGAAAGGCTGCTATCGGCTGGTTTGGGCTCTATCGAGCTCGGTTTGCTTTATGCACTGATGGCTCTTGGTGTTTATATTACGTTTAGAATATTGAATTTCCCCGATTTGACGGTGGACGGCAGTTTTACAACAGGGGGCGGCATCGCCGCAATTATGATTACTAGCGGATATTCCCCCCTGCTGGCTACCGTTTGCGCTTTTGCCGGCGGAATGCTGGCCGGAGCGTGCACGGGTCTGCTGAATACCAAAGGGAAAATTAACGGCCTGCTTTCCGGAATATTAATGATGATAGCCTTATACTCCATTAATTTAAGAATAATGGGCAAGCCGAATATTTCTTTGTTGGGTGAGAAGACCGTGTTCAGCAATCTCGGCAACCTCATCCCGTTTCTAAGCCAAACCTGGAATATTATTATCGTGCTGGTCGTCATTGTTCTTATCGTCAAGCTGCTGCTGGATTGGTTTCTTTACACCGATTTCGGATTGGCTTTAAGGGCAACGGGAGATAACTCGCGTATGATCCGCAGCTTCGGGGCCAATACGGATACGACGACGATTGTCGGAGTCAGCTTATCGAACGGATTAGTGGCCTTATCGGGGGCGTTGGTTGCGCAGCAATCCGGATTTGCGGATACGACGATGGGAATAGGGATGATCGTTATCGGGCTCGCTTCCGTCATCATCGGGGAGACGCTGTTTGGCGCCAGAAGGGTAATCATAGCGACTTTGGCGGCGGTTCTTGGCTCGATCGTTTACCGCTTCGTCTATGCGCTCGGTTTGCAAATGAGCTGGTTGAAGGCGTCCGATTTAAAACTGCTGACGGCGCTTATTGTTATCTTGGCATTAACTCTGCCTATGATTAGAAATTCTTTCAAGGCCAAATCGCTGGCACGCAAAAGAATTATGCAGCTGGAGAAGGACGGCGCCGGGCAGACAGTAAGCGGAGGTGGACGATAATGCTGAGAGTGGAACAGGTATCGAAACTGTTTAACCCCGGAACTCCTGATGAGAAGGCGGCGCTTTCCCAAATAAATCTTCACTTGAATCCGGGGGATTTCGTAACGATTATCGGAAGCAACGGCGCGGGAAAGTCTACATTGATGAATATGATCTCGGGAGTACTCCTGCCGGACACGGGCAGGATACAAATTGGCGGCCGGTCGGTCGAAATGCTGCCGGAGCATCGCAGAAGCCGATGGATCGGCAGAGTTTTCCAGGACCCGATGGCGGGAACCGCCCCCCATATGAGCATTCAAGAAAATTTGGCGATGGCTTATGCCAGGAATAAAGGCCGCGGGCTCAGCCTGGGTGTAAATTCCAAGAAGAAGGCCCTGTTCCGGGAGCAGCTTCAGCGGCTGGGGATCGGGCTGGAAAATCGGTTAACCGCCAAAGTCGGTCTGTTGTCCGGGGGAGAAAGGCAGGCGCTCAGCTTGCTTATGTCGACCTTTACCAAGCCGGATATTTTGCTATTGGATGAGCATACGGCCGCATTGGATCCCTCCCGTGCCGAGCTGATTACACGATTGACCAAGGAAATCGTAGAAGAATCCAGGTTAACGACATTGATGGTTACCCATAACATGGAGCAGGCGATTCGACTGGGCAATCGGTTGATTATGATGGATAAGGGAAGAATTATTCTCGATGTACCCGCCGAAGAGAAGAAAAATTTGACGGTGGAAAGATTGCTGCAGGAATTTGAAAGAATACGCGGAGTTAAGCTGGCGGACGATCGGGTGGTTCTCGGGTAAATCATTATTCAAAGAGACCATGTCTCCGTGACCGGCTAGTTTCGGCAGCGGTTAATCCCGCTATTTCGGGGCCGGCCCACAAGGTTATAAGGACGGTCCGGCTCCAAATTATAAGCAAAGAAGCCTCCAATACCGCCAAAGGTGGGGATAGAGGCTTTTTTCCTACCTGATTCCGAATATCTCCGAACAGCTTCAGTTCTTCTCCGCCGGAGCATAGGGACCATAGTCAAGAGTCTCAAAATGTTCCTTCAAAAAACTGGTCGGCCCACCTTATCCCAGCCTTGCTTGTTAATCTGAAGAAGTCCCATTCTTCCTCGCGTAACGGCATTGTAATCTCCTCCTAGGAATTTTTCAGAGCAATATAGATATCTACTTGTGCGTTGGCGGGATCTTGGCATCTGGCGTCGTAATATTCAAAGTCGCCGGTGAAAGAACGCAGTGAATGTGTACGATCCCACTCCCATATTTCCTGCCACAGCCGGGGGACAACCTTCGAGATATCTCCTCTTTCCGTTGTGAATACCGCATATTTCGAAGCGGGTATAGTACACGCGGTCATTCCTTCGGGAACAGGATCGGTAGAGCTCGCTTGGCAGCCTAACAATATGGAGTACATTCCGGATGCTCCGTTCTCGTAGTCTGTATAGACTCCATAAGTGACGCCGGGGTTCAATGAATTAGGGATTCGGTTCATTACCTGTTCTTCATAAAATTGCTGCCATAAGCCCGGAATCAAGGCCTCGTTGGAGGCTTCACGCTGATTGCTGGTGCGCACGGATATTCCGATGAACCGGAGCTCCTCTTTCGATATCATTCTGGGAGTTGCCATAGACGATGTCTCCTTCATATGAAAATAGTTGTTATTCTTCTACCGTATAGTTGTCTATAAGTATCTGCATACTTTCATCGACAAACTGTACGTCCTTGGCAGGACGCCGATAGCCGATTCTTCTTGTAGAATAACAAACAAGTGTTCCTGTGTAAAGTGATTTGTCGGCGGTTTGCAAGGGGATAAGGCGGGGGAAGGTGCGATAAGTTTAGCCGTTATAGACAAAAAGGGACGTCCGCGGCAATTTTCAACAGCGGACATCCCTATGTACGTTTAACTTGAAGTCTATTTCATCAAACCGTGATGGGTACTCTTACTATCGTTTGTTCCCGTTTTGCGATTGGGCCGGACGAACTTGTACCTTGAACTGGGCGGATTCCGATTCATATTTCACGGTAATATGTCCGGTTCCCGGTTTAACGGTACGAATCAGGCCTTCCGGGGTCAGTTCGACCGAACCCGGGCCTTTCTTGACGGTGTAGGACGCTAGTTTCGTCACATCCTCACGGGTTCCGTCAGCATAGACGGCGGTTACATGAAGCTGATATTCCTCGCCGACTATCAATGCGCGCTCCGGAGAGGCGACCTCTATGGATACCAACTCCTTCACTGAATTCTGGACAAGCACGGTTCGAGTCACACTCTTATCCCCGTAAGAAGCCGTGATTTCGGTAGTGCCGGGCCGCAAAGCCTGAATTTGCCCATTCTCAATCGCGACTATTCCATCGGGCGATGCCGTCAGTCGGGCGTGTTCCGTCACATCTGCCGAAGCTCCGAACAGATCGGCAGTCACGCCGAGGGAATGCTTCTCTCCAACGGCAAGCTGTTCGGGGACCGTCAAGGTTAATCCGGTGACCGTTTCGATTTTCGGCAGCTTCTTCAACCGGGTGGCCTGTACGAAATACAAGTTATCCTCCGAGTCCAGTGCAATCATGGGACTGTCGATCCCAAGCCGCTTATGCATCAGAGTATGCGGATCGACAACCGTTAAACGGCCGGCTATATTGGTATATAAAAATCCGTCTTGTCCCCAGCGAATATAAACCGGGCGCCACATACCGTAATTATCAATCTCCGGATAAATGTTCTTATGCTTGACGATTTCCAAAGTGTCAGGATCGAGAGCGAACAGAACTCCGTTAGCCGCTCCCCAGATCAAACCGTCCTCGGGACCGACCGTCAGCCCGCTGATCATCGGTACTCTGTTTAACCCGTCCAGCTTCAGATCGAACTCCGTCAGCTTCTGCTTGCCTTCCACATCCCATACGAACAGCTTGGCCCGGGAAGCGATCGGGTCATCCCCCAGCCCGCCATTAATGGTGGTGGAACCATATATTTTTCCATCCTTATAAGCAAGGCCCGCAATACTCTGATTCTCTACGACATGGCGATAGGATTCAACAACGGGTTGGCCTGCTTGGCGGGAAGCCTCCGGATCATAGATCGTCAGGGAGCCTCCGTGCTGGCCGTACAATGGAATGGTGCCGACGAACAATTTGCCGCCTCCGCTGGTGACGATAAACGGCCGATCCTGTTCATCAGGGATATAGAACACGGATTTCGGTCCTGTGGTGGAGGACAAGGGCTGTGTAGTATCCCATGCGGCTATATCCGCTTTCGGATACAACCCGAAATACATCGTGTCGCCCAATGCTCCCATGCCTTCGGCCTGGCCGAGAGGGAAGTGGACGAACGTATCGGTTGCCGGGTCATACTGTGCCCCGATTGTCCCCATATAGCTGCTGATATAGAGCTTGCCGTCGGGACCGGTTTCCAAGCTCTGCAAATTGTTGGCCTGACCTTCCGCGAGAGTGCGGATAACGCCTTTTTTCCCGCTATCGGGATCAAGCAGAAGCACTTTACCGTCATAAGAAATAGTAACCATGGCCGTATCCGGGAAATCCGGCTGGTTGGCCACCTTCAGCCAAGCGCTGCTGCGAATGGAGTTATCGAACGGAATCGATTTCTTCTCGGTCAGAGTCTCGACATCGATCTCATAGAGGTGGCCGTCTTTCTTGGACGTATAGACCTTCCCGTTATGCTCCGGCGTAACTGCCAGCAGCCCGCGAACATTTGTAATAATCGTATCCTTCCATTCTTCTTTATCCAAATCGTACACCAGCATGGCAAAAGGGCCGTTGAAGAACGCAAACAGGTAGTGGTCGACGACAGTCATTCCGTAGGTCGTCCCCATCGCATTGTATTTGCCGCCATATTCCGGTCGGCTTGCCGGCTCGGGCAGCTGGAGCTGGGTCTTCTCTCCGGTAGCCGGGTTAATCTTCCATACCCGTCCATTGATGCTTCCGGTTCCGGCATAGACGTGGCCTTGGTAATAAGCGATCGAGCGAACATAATCCTCGGGCTTGCCATCATCGCCGGGAGTCGTACCGTCATCAACGCGTCCGCCAAGCAAATCCGTTATTTCCAGCGTATTCGCATCGATCCGGAACACTCTTCCGCCTATCGACTTGGAATAGATTCCTCCATAGACGTTGCCATTCTCATCGGAGGTCAGCGCCCAGATGGACTCGGTGCCTTTGATCGGCACGCCCAGATCAGTAATCGTCCCGGTTGCCGGGGAATACATGAACATCTTGGCAGAAGCTCCGATGAAGACGCGGCCATCCGGAGTGACGACGTGGCTCCAGGAGCTGGAGGTTCCGGGCAGCGGGAAGGAGCGGAGCAGCTGCTGATTGTCGATGTCAATGACGTTGAAAATAGCCGGGGCACCGCCTGAAGCGCTGCCTGACACCGTTGTATAAATGACATTGGCTCCCTCTTCTTTGCCAAATGCCACATCAACAGTCTGCACGGTTTGGATCGGAGAGCCCAGATCGATAGGCTGCAGCTGCTGCTCTGCGGCCTCTGCTCTGGAAGCTCCTCCTGCGAACAAGCTGCCCGCGATCAGGCAGCCGCTGAGCATGGCCAGAATGGTTTTGCGAGGCTTCCACATGAATAATCATCTCCCTTGATATGATCGTTTGAAATCGTATTCATTAAGCGGTTGCAAAATAGAAAACTCATTCTCCTTTCTTCGAAATCCTCCCTAAATTACCATAGTTTATCCGTTTCGTATTTGTCCCCAGCCATTTACTTTCGTATCCAAAGTTGCTGTGCCGCGAGCATCTTCCTTCTTAGCTCTCCCTTCACTTGTTTTAAAGTGCCATTATAGTTCTCAACGGAAGGCAGGAATTCCCAATGCTCGGGCTGCCCGGATGAAGCAGGACAGGGAAAGGAGCTTGAGCAAGGGGCCGATTGGAAGCGGCGCTTTAAATGGCCGGTTTTCCGCAATTCTTAACGGATAGGCCTATGAATTCGGACAAAAGTCCACGGGCGGCGGGGGAAGATCAGACCAGCAAGAAGTGCGGGAGAAGCCTTCTTAGGAACGGTGCAATAGGAGAAAAATAAACCAAAAATAAACTAAATTTGGACAATTATTCAAGTTTAATGGATTATTTTTCAAACAACCTGACATTGTATGCGTTATCATAAATTAGCATCTTCGGTTAATCACTAAACTAAAAGGAGGTCATCCCATGCGTAAAATTGCCATGCTGTTAAGCGCTGCGGTTATTGTTTCGGCAGCAGCGTGTTCGTCGGGAGGCGTCAAAGAGCCGGGTGAGGGAGGAGAGGGCGATGCCGGAACGGGCGGTAAGGACAAGAAGGTGGAACTCAGCTTCTGGTACGGCTGGACTGGCCCTGAGGGCGAAGCACTTGAACAATTGATCAAAGAATTCAACGAGACTCATGACCATATTCAAGTGAAAGGGCTAAGCCAGAGCGATTATCAGAAGCAGTTGACCGCCATTACCGGAGGCAACCCGCCTGATATCGCTTCCCAATTCGGGCAGAATGTGACGTCCTGGGGAGTCAAGGGGGCGATGCAGCCGCTGGATGAATATATCAAGCGGGATCAGGTTGATTTGAATGACTTTGTGCCGTCCGCGCTTTCCACTGCGCAGTATGAAGGTGTAACTTACGCATTGCCTATCGCCATGCATGTGTCGATGCTGTTCTACAATAAAGACTTGCTGAAGGAGGCCGGCCTGGAAGGTCCTCCCGAGACGATCAGCGATCTGAAATTATATATCGACAAGCTGAGTGTCGTTAAAGAGGATGGCCGCTTGGAGCGGCTCGGCTTATGGCCGGGAACGGACGCCTATACGTTCACTCAAGTATTCGGAGGCAAATTCTGGGACCCGGACAAGAAAGAAGTCACCCCCGAGGATCCGGGCTTCAAGCAGGCGGTTCAGCTTTCCAAAGAGCTGTGGGATAAATTCGGAAGCGAAAATCTGGACCGGTTCTCTGCTTCACTGGGCAAATACCAATCGGCCCAAAATCCGTTGTTCGCCGGCAAGTATGCGATGGCCATTGACGGAGAGTGGCTTCCGACCTTCATCAAGCAGTTTGCTCCGAATCTGAACTATGGTATTGCCCCGATTCCTTATGATGAATCCAAGCCGGAGCGGAAGAATGCAGGCAACATTAACACTAGCGTGTTTTATATTCCCAAGGGAGCCAAGCATCCCGAAGAATCATGGCAGTTCTTGAAATGGCTGACGGAGAAGGAGCAGATGGTCAAATTTACGGCGGCCATCGGCAATTTGCCGACCCGGGTCTCGGCGCTGGATGATCCGGCCTATAACGATGTGCCCGGCTTCAAGGAATTTACCGAGTACGCCAAAAGTCCGAATATGGGCTCCTTCCCGTCCCTTCCGTTCATGAATGAATACATGGACGAAATATCCAAGAGATTTAACGATATTCTTAGAGGAAAGGTTGAGCTCGACGAAGGGCTGAAGCAGATCAAGGAGAAGATCCAGCCGCTGGTTCAGCCCTAGGCTGCGATTGATCAGGTTGGCACGGTCGATACATGCAAAATAACGCTGCGCCGCGAAGGGGACTGTACGCGGTACAGAAGCGGGGAAAGAATGAGAAGAAAGGAGACCGATCATGAGAAGCATATCACCGGGCACGGCCAGCGGAGCGAGGCGGAGTACCCGCAAGGAGAGGCGTATGTTCTGGACCGGATTGGCTTTCGCTCTGCCGTGGATCATCGGCTTCCTTGCCTTTACCGTCTATCCGTTCTTCGGATCATTGTACTTCAGCTTTACGAGCTATGACCTGTTCAATCCTCCGCAGTGGATAGGTCTGGACAATTATAAGGAAATATTGCAGGATTCCAGCTTCTATAAATCCTTGCAGAACACCTTCTATATGGCGTTCATCGCCATGCCGATAGGGCTGATCAGCAGTCTGCTTATCGCCCAACTGCTCAATGTGAAGGTGCGCGGGATCGCTTTATACCGGACGGTGTATTACTTGCCGGCAGTGATTCCTGTAGTTGCCAATGCCATTCTGTGGACCTGGCTGCTTAACCCCGACTACGGAATCATCAATTCCGTTCTGCGGGCCCTGGGTTTGCCTGATCCGGCCTGGCTCTTGGATCCTGCCTTCACCAAGCCCTCGCTTATTCTGATGGGACTGTGGGGCTCCGGCGCAGGATCGCTTATTTTCCTGGCCGCTCTGCAGGGGATTCCCCAGCAGTTTTACGAAGCGGCTTCGATCGACGGCGCCAACATGTGGCATCGATTTCGACACATTACGCTGCCGGGGCTCTCTCCCATCATCTTGTTCCAGCTCATTATGGGATTGATCGGCGCATTCCAAATCTTTACCGAATCGTTCATTCTGACCGGGGGCAACACGGGGAGCCTGGGTGGCCCCGATCAATCCTTACTGTTCTATTCGGTGTATTTGTACCAGACGGCGTTTATGTATTTGAAGATGGGGTACGCCTCCGCGCTGGCCTGGATTCTGTTCGTCATCGTCGTTCTGATTACGATGGTGCTGCTCAAAACATCCGCCCGTTGGGTGTATTACGGAGGGGAATAGATTATGGACGCACGATCTTCCGGAGCAGGAGCCGGCCGCTCCGCTCCTCCTGAATTAAGCAGATCTCCGCAGACCGGTTCCTCCCGGAAGGCCGGGCTGCTGCGCAGTCCCGTCATACCGCATGTTCTGCTTGCCTTGCTTGGAGCCGTCTTTCTGTTTCCTTTCCTTTGGCTATTCCTGACATCGCTGAAAACCCCGGAGGAAATTTTCAAAATCCCGCCTTCCTTCTTCCCGCAGGAATGGCATTGGAGCAATTATATAGGGGCTATTGAAGCGATCCCTTTCTTTCGCTACATGGGGAATACTCTGCTGCTGTGCGCCATCAATATCGTGGGCCAATTATTCTCGGCTCCGCTTGTGGCCTATTCGATCTCGAAAATTCCATGGAAGGGCCGGGGCATCATTTTCTCGCTGGTCGTTGCCACAATGATTCTGCCGGCTCAGGTCCAATTGATTCCGGTATACATCATCTTTGCGAAGCTGGGGTGGATCAATACGTTCCTGCCGCTGACGATCGGCAGCTTCTTCGGAGCCCCGTTCTACATTTTTCTGCTGCGGCAGTTCATGATGGGAATTCCCCGCGAGCTATCCGAAGCGGCGAAGATGGATGGTGCCTCGGAGCTGCGCATCTACATCCAGATTATTATGCCGATGCTTAAGCCTCCGCTGATGACGATCGTGCTGTTTACATTCGTGGGCACCTACACCGATTTCATGGGGCCGCTCATCTATTTGAACGATAATGCCAAATGGACCATTACAGTGGGTCTGCAGGGATTCCTTCAGGATCACGGGGCTCAATGGGAGCTGCTTATGGCGGCATCCGCCATTTTCACCGTGCCCATGGTGCTCTTGTACTTCTTCGGCCAGAAATATTTCATGAAAGCCGGTTCGGCGCTGACCGGTTTCAAGTAACCAACCAGACCCGTTCCGTGACCCCATGCGGATGACCTCGGCATCGCATTCGGGCGGAAGCAGGGACGCATACAGACTATTCGAACAAACCCCGGGGTGACCGGGGTTTGTTCGGCATAAGGGAGGACCGGCATGTGAAAGGGAATAAAGTAACTTATCTTGATGGAGTTCGCGGAGCTGCCGCTCTGGCCGTCGTTATCGCCCATTATTTGCAGGTGTTCGTCCCGGCCGTGTTCGAGAACCGGCCCGAGCTTTCCCACTTCGCATGGGACCGGATCGTGCCCAAGACCCCTCTCAATGTGCTGTTTAACGGTAACTTCGCGGTTTGTCTGTTTTTCGTTCTGAGCGGATATGTGCTCAGCTATAAATTTTTTCGCATGAAGGATAGACGAATAGTAATGGCCGGTTTCGTTAAGCGGTACTTCCGGTTGGCCGTGCCCGCCTTCGTTTCGGTTCTGTTGGCCTATCTGGTCATGGTGAACGGCTGGGGATATTACGACAAAGTTCGCAATCTGACGATGGCCACAATGCCGGATCCGTATATGGTAATACCGGGTATTCCCGAGCTGCTTAAGCAGGGCCTGTATCATACGTTCTTTACCTACGGCATGGCGTATAATCCTGTGCTGTGGACGATGACTTATGAGCTGTTCGGTTCCTTCATCATCTTCGGGATGCTGCTTATCGCAGGAACCTTCCGCTTCCGCTACCTGCTCTATATCGCAGGAATCCTGTGGTTTCACGATTCCTACTATTTAGGCTTCTGGCTCGGATTGCTGCTTAGCGACCTGGCGAACTCCCGGAGCGGAAGCCGGATTCGTATCCATTCCAAGGTCCTATTGGCGTGCCTGACCGCAGCCGGCATTTATTTAGGATCATATCCTTATGTCGATCCCGCCGGAACGGTCTACGGCTGGCTTCCTATCGGCGGCGGATTATTGACTAATGCGATTGCATATCGTACCATCGGCGCCTTCCTCCTATTGGCCGTCATGCTGAGCAGCCGGTTGGGACAGAAGATGTTCGCCAGCAGGCCGCTGGAATATTTGGGGCGCGTATCCTTCTCGTTATATTTGGTTCATTTTGCGGTGTTGTGCAGCTTTTCCAGCCTGCTGTTCCTGCACTTATCGGACCGGCTGGCTTACGGGTGGAATGTTCTACTTACCACTGCAGTCTCCATGCCGCTCATTTTTATTCTTGCCCATCTGATGTACATCGGCGTAGACGGTCCTATCGTCCGGCTGCTGTCCCGAATAAATTTTCGTCCGAGCCGTCCGCAAGTTTCCGGGGCCCGGCAAGCTGGTTCGAAGTCATTTCGCCAGTCCTAGGATATTTGGCTCTTCCGCAGGCCTGCCGCTTGTGCCAGCCTTGTAGTTGTTCCCCTACAAAAATCATCGAGTGGGTGATGAACTTGAACTATGTATGGGCTAATAAGAAGCATGACGAACTATCGAAGCAGGGAGTGATCTTCTTTCATTCCAAGATCGAGTTTCTGGAGAACCATCCGTGCAAGCTGTATAAAATCGATGAAAAATTCGGCAACATTTACGACCATACCCACGATTATTTTCAGATTTGGTATGTGCTGAAGGGTGAATTTCTCCATTCCGTCAATCGTAAAAAGTACAAAATGGTTCAAGGCAACTTATTTGTCATCCCTCCTTTCGCGGTTCACCGGGTAGAGATCGTTCCCGGGAAGCAGATGCAGATCATCGGATGCGAATTTCTTCCTCACTTTATTAACGATCGGTTCGGACAGTTTCCTTTTTCCAAAGATTTTTTTGACTTTGCGTACTTGGAGCATTTTCTGGTCGATGAGAACGAAATCATTCCGAAGGTGGCTTTAACCGGGAGCAACGATCTGGAAGTGAAAAAGCTGCTGGAGGAAATGTACGAGGAGTATACTACGCAGAAGCCTTATTTTGAGCTGCTGCTCAAAGGGAATTTGCTCAAGCTTCTCTCGCTTATTATAAGGGAATATACGAAGGAATCGATGCCGGGCATGGACGTCAAGCTGCATAAATACCGCCATGTCATCGCCAAAGCCGTGGAATATATTCATAATCACTACCAGGAGGAAATCCGGCTGGAGCAAATTTGCAAGCTGGCGATGCTTTCCAAGACGTATTTCTGTTATCTGTTTAAATATTTCACGGGCAAAACGTTTAACGAATACTTAATTGATCTTCGTGTACGCAAATCAACCGAGCTTCTTTTGCTATCCGACCTGTCCATTACCGATGTCTGCTTCTGGGTCGGATTTAACGATCCGACGTATTTCTCCCGGATTTTCAAGAAGCATACGGGAGTGTCGCCTTCCTATTATAAAAAGAATGCTATGAAGGAGTAGCTTTAGCAAGCTCTTACGATGTAGTGTAAACCGGGTGGGGCTTTGAATCAGACGGTCATAGCCGGTTCTTATTTCAAGAATAGAGGCAGCGTTATTTTGCGGGAAATGTGCTCCCTTTATTGGCAAAGAAGATGATCGGGCTCTCGGTACAAGTCATGATACATAGATAGTTGAACAATGAGATTCCTCTTTCTGGCATGCCCCGCTTCTGGTATAGTCATTGTTGAGGAGATGACAAGACTATGAACGAAATCATTATCCGCCCTCTTGGCAGCGGTGAAGAGCCGCCTATGGAATTGCTGCTGCTGGCCGACCCGTCGCGGGATATCGTGGAAGGATACCTTGGAAGAGGGAAGTGCTATGTGGCCGAGGAGGATGGTGCGGTCATCGGGGTTTATGTGCTGATCCCCACCCGGCCGGAAACGGTGGAGCTGGTTAATGTCGCGGTGGAGGAGAGCAGGCATGGGCGTGGGATAGGCAAGCAATTGGTGCTTCATGCCGTCCGAACCGCAAGAGAGGAAGGAGCACGGACCATCGAGGTAGGGACCGGCAATTCAAGTGTGGCTCAATTGGCGCTCTATCAGAAATGCGGCTTCCGGATTACAGGAGTAGACCGGGATTTTTTCATCCGGCATTACCCGATGGAGATAGTGGAGAACGGCATTCCGTGCCGGGATATGATTCGCTTGTCCCAAGACTTGCATAATAATGCGGAATAAGTTGAATGAGCGGGTCGATATGTCTGCAGTAAGCAGTGGGCCGCTGTTTTGACAGATAGCCGGAGGCTGTCGATTCATAGTGGGAAAGGCGTTCAACAGGATGTTGACTAGTGAAAAGTCCAAGAGCGAAAACGTAACGGATCTGGGAGACCCGATTTCGTCAAAATAGGTGGTTTTTTTAGACTAACGGAAACAGTTGCGCTTATTGCTTAGAATTCTCCTACTTGTGCGGGCATTTCTTGGGAATAAGGTCATCTGGTTCCGTTAAAATGACCGAAAGGCCCTTTTGGAGCGATTAAGGTCTCTGGGGTCCGTTAAAACCAAACCGTGCAGGATTTTCGCATGATCTTTGGTAGTATTCCATTAATCGACAGTCTCAGCCGCTCGGTTATCCTCGTTCACCGGCACAAGTCAAAAGCAGACCGTCCCTGCGGGAAACAGTCTGCTTTTTTTGACGGGCACCCTGCTGCATCAAAGCTCTGGCCTGACGAAAAGCAGATCAGGGGGGCACTTATTTCACTTGTTAACGTATTTATTTTTTATTGAATGATACATCGTCGCTAAAAAAGTCATTATCATTGGTACTGCGATGACAACCGATATGAAAAACACTACACGAAATACATTGCTAAGCGTACCGGATGCAATCTCTTGTATAATGTAACTTCCCACCATAGCACACGAGGAAATGGCTGCAGCCGGACCGACCGATTTTTGAAGACGCTCGATCTTTCCAACCTTCGATTCCTTATCCGTATAAATCGGTTTCGTGCCCGGTAAAGCTTTAAATAAATGCATGTCATAATGGGAAAATATATGCGTCCACCCGGCTGTCTCGAATAACTCGATATATTCGTCTAACTCTTCTTCTTCCAATTCCCTTATATCGATGCTAAATATGACGTCCTCCGGGTTCCCTTTTTCAAATTCGTATCCCATCTTTTTAAATCTCTTCACAATCCATCCATTTGCTGCTTCTTTGCGCAGCATTTCAAGGTCCTTCTTTTCTGAAAACGCAATTCCGTTCGATATAACATGTTTTGTTTCCCTCATTTACTTATCCTCCTTTAATTCTTGTTCCGCAAATTCCACCATCTTCTTACGTCTTTCAATATCCTGCATTAATACGTTTCTTCCTTTGCTTGTCAGTACATATATCTTCCTTCGTGAATCTGAATCGTCATAAAGCTCAATATAGGACTCCTTCATTAATTTCTTTATAATCGTATATAACGAAGCAGGACCAACCACAACTTGACCTTCTGTAATTTCCTCAATTAAGTTCATTACCGCATAACCATGCCTAGGCTGGATAAACCCGGCCATGATATAAAAAACCGAATCCGTTAATTGATCTAATGACTTCATGTAATTCCCTCACTTTATATCATTAAGTGATATATCCTAAAAACAATATATCACTTAATGATATAAAAAACAAGAAAAAAATGAACAAAGCAAAAGTTTGTTCATTTTTTTAGGCTCAAAACCATAATCAGTGCTTGAAAGAAATCCGTGGCTCCATAATAACTATACGGGCAAAGGATTGGGTTGAACATATTGGTTTTGATGCTGGGCCATCCGATCAGGCACTGCTCTTTATGAAGCAGGATGTGTCGGGGTAACATTTCACTCCAACGTGTGCGGCGGAGTATGGGGTAAACAAAATGCATTTTGTTACGAAATCTGGAAACGTTATTCGGGCAAAACGGCTCTTTTCCATTTTCTTACGAAACTCCATATCGCTATTGACCAAAAAAGAAGGCTATGGAGCAGGTTTTCGCCCAAATAACGATTGTAAGTTTCGTTATATTTGAAACGGCATCATTTTTAAATCAATAACGTTACCCAGATTCGTTAGCGAGATTGAAACCGGACGGGAGCCGGGCAGATGACCAGTTAGTTATTCCGCAGGTAGAAAATCAAGCACTGATTTTGAGCCCTTTTTTATAGTTTCATTGTTCCATTTATCAAGGGAAGGACGATTAACAATGGCGATCAGCTCTATCTTCTTTTGCAACTTGGCTACGATTTAAGCAGCTCTTCCAGAGAGACAGGGAACAACGGCTTGACCAGTTCGTATACCGCTTTGGCATATTCCTGAATTTCATATTGCGAGTCGTGGGCCAGCCGCTGGTTTAGAAAATGACTGACTGATTGCAGCGAAGCCGTCCAGTAATAAGCCGTATACATGCCGTATGCCGAAGGAATGAGCAGACGCGCTTGTTCGGCAGCGATCCCGCTCTCCAGCGCCCATTCGTAATCCTTGATTCCTTGCTCAATCTGGCGAAGCAGCCGTTCCGTCGCTTCTCTGCCGATGGATTCGTCTACCGGTTCTCCGCTCCCCTGCTTGGAATGCTCCGGCTTGCTTCTCCACTCGAGCGGCTGGGGGATATAGTTCTCTACATCAATCGTTATGTAACGCCGGGAGGCTTCGTTCCATGCGTCCATCGTATGGTCGCTCCCAACGACATATTTCCAGTGCTGTCTAGCTACCATCAGCGGAGCATAAAATTCCAGTTGAACGGTCGCATGGCGGAAAGGCGACATATGCCCCTCGCGTGCCAGAAACTTAATCAGCTTGACATCTTTATCGGTTAGTTGTTTAGACTCCTTGGCATAGGAGACTCTGGCGCTGTTCACGACAGCCAGATCCCCGCCCATATGATCGACCAGGCGGACATACCCGCGGTCCAGTACATTGATTTTCATATATAGCACTCCTCTATATAAACTGATCGACTACCGGCATCAGGCAATGCGTTCTTGGCAGAACTACTTGGGCTCTACGTCAACTGGCCTGCCGGTACCCGTAGCGGTTTTCTCCGTCTGAGGTTGGGAGGGGAACTTAATCGCCGCAGTTAACTGGAAACGAAGTAGAAATGTTTGACGGGATAACGCTCTTATCCACTAGCCTCACCAACTATAACAGGGGTATCCTTGGAAGCATTATAGCATATAATTTTCGGCAACGTTACGGGCTTGGAAAGTCTTATTTGGAAAAACAAGAAATCTAGGAAATACGCATCTTTGTTCGTTAGAATAAAAAGCTATTATTGAGTCCTTTGGAGAAGTTACTGTTCTACCAAACCGTTAATGTCTGATGAAAAATAAAACTTTTTATAAGTTTTCGTCTCAATCTTCGCAGAGCGAAATTGGTTATAAACTCTTGATAAATAAAGCATGGATTGCATGGATTGCAGGTTTGCCCAGTTATCTCAAGGCTTATCTGCCTATTTCAAGCTGCGAAGTTTGAGTATATAAAAAGCAATTTGATAACAATATGTTTCAAACTTCCTGGCCAAGAAAATCACCGGATTTATATTGCTTCCTCACTTCAAAAAAAGCCCCCTGAATCTTTAACACCATTCTGACACACTAAGACGATGACATTATTAATTCACCGGTATCTGCACTGTTTCACCCGTTTTCTTTAGGATAAGTTGCAAGGAATGAAGATTTTCCGGGAGGGCATCAAACTTCATTGAAAATGCTCCGGTCGTATACTGCCATGCGCTGCTGAATATGGGTACCGAATCTCCATTGGCGATCAGATCTATTCCGTTCAGTACTGCTTGTTTCAGTTGGTCATTTTCCACTGCAAGAGTACCTTCAATTAAGGTCATCGTCGGAGTTGCGGTGATCGTGCCGATGGTTATCTTTTGATCATTAACGGTAACATTTACGGATTGTTTAATCTTAGTAGGCATGGCTTCATCCGGCCGGTAAGGGAACGTAACTTGTCCCACCTGTCTTTGATCACTTTCCGGCAGCTTATACCAATACGTAAGCGTTAATTTCTTTGCAAGCGGGCTGACCGGATCAAAAGCCAAGTATCCTTTGGTCTCGGTAACCCCTCCGGTTGGCCCCGATGTTGCTCCGCCTTTTATATTGGAGGAATCCGTTTGAAAACCTTTAATTCCAATAGGATCAAAACCATCGTAACTCCGAAGTCCATCCGGGTTGCTCAAGGTATAGTACAAGATAAACTGATTTTCATCCGACATAAGGCCGTTGATGGTAAGCATTGTACCGTCCTCGAGTTGGAACCGCTCGTTAAGAGCTTGCCCCTTCTCCTGCTTGTCAAGTTCGCTAAGCGTGTCGTATACGGCTTTGTCAAAGCCGAGTAGCATCCTGCCATAATAGGCTAACGCATGATATTGGTTGCCCGCGAACAGCATAATCGCAAGGACTGCTGCCGCGATTGTCCAACTTCTTTTTGCCTTCCATTTCGCTTTTCTTCTGGAAACTGCGGTGTTTAACGCCTTTCTTAATCTTGCTTCCAACTCTTCAGGGGCGGAAAGTTCATTTAACCGCACTTTCTCTTCCAACAACCGATCTTCAATATTGCTCATCTGTATTCCTCCCGTATAAAGCTTTCAGTTTCTGAAGGCCTTGATAAATTCTTGATTTGACCGTTCCCGTTGAAACGCGGGTCATCGCAGCAATCGAACCATAGTCCAGATCATGATAATATTTGAGTTGAATAGCTTCACGCTGGTCTGCGTTCAGATGGGTCAGTAGTGCTTGCAGATCCATCTGCTCTTCCACTTGGTGGTAATCGGATATTCCGGTAGAGTTGATGTGCCCCTTTTTCACATCTAGCTGATCTCCTAATGGGATTACTTTATTGTTTCTTTTCAACGAGCGTTTACATTGATTGACCAGAATGGTCTTGCTCCAGGTGTAAAAGGACTCTTCTTTCTTCAATTGGCCGATCCGCTCATAAAGCCTCACGATCATTTCCTCCAAGGCATCCATGGCATCCGCTTCATTTCTCATGTAGAAATAAGCTAGCCGATAATACGCTTCTTTTTCTGCTAAAATCAATTGAAGTAAAGCTTCCTTGTCCCCCTTTTTGGCTCTCTTAACTACATTAACTACATCCATGTCTTCACCTCTGGTACTAAGAGTCACGAGCAACTAAAAAGGTTCATTCCATCAAAAAAAAATAAAAACCACGATGCCGCGGTTTACTTACTTGATTTTGGGGTCCATTAACGACTCCGAACATTCTGGCTTTTGAGTACACGGAGTGCATCGGGGAATTGCGTTATATTGAAGAATCCTATACAGAAATAATAAATGTGGATACAGAAAAATGATAAGTGCCATACCAGATATAGGGTAGTTTTATCACCTTGAGTTAAATAAAGAGCAGCAGAAGCTTCTTCATGCTCCTGCTGCTCTTGTTGCGAGTAATTAGAGTAATTGTGTGTGCTAAATCGCCCAATTCCCCTTGCGGAAGATGGGTTCGACGGTGCCGTCCGCATGAATGCCGTCAATGTCCATCTCTGCAGAGCCGATCATAAAGTCCACATGCGTAATGCTGGAATTGAGGCCGTTCTCGGCCAACTGCTCCTGGGACATCGTTTTGCCGCCCTCCAGATTGAAGGCATAGGCGCTGCCAATGGCCAGGTGATTAGAAGCGTTCTCGTCAAACAGCGTATTGTAGAACAGAATATTCGATTGTGAGATGGGGGATTGGTGCGGCACGAGCGCCACTTCTCCCAAATAGTGCGAGCCTTCGTCCGTATCGACGAGCTGCTCCAGGATTTGCTGTCCTTCCTCCGCTTCCACCCGAACGATGCGGCCTTCCTCGAAGGTCAGCTTGAAGTTCCGGATAAGGTTGCCTCCGTAGCTGAGAGGCTTGGTGCTCGTCACATAACCGTTGACGCCAGTTTTCTTCGGTGCCGTAAATACTTCTTCCGTAGGCATATTGGCCATGAACCCGACATTCTGCTCGTTCGTGCTGCTGGCCCCGACCCAGAGATGCTTCTTGGGCAGCTCAATCGTCAGGTCCGTTCCAGGCGCTCTATAATGAAGCTTATGGAAATGCTTGCTGTTCAGGATATCGACTTTTTTATGTAATGTAGCGTTATGCTCTTCCCATGCCTTCAGCGGATCGTCCGTATTCAGGCGCACCGATTCAAAAATAGCTTCCCACAGTTGATTAACCGCTTCTTCGGTGCTGACATTCGGGAACACTTTGGAAGCCCAATCCCGGGTGGAGGCCGCCACAACGGTCCAGCTCACCTTATCCGACTGGATATACTGCCGGAAACGTTCGAGTGCCTGCCCCGAAGCCTTCTGAAAGTTGGCGATGCGCTTCGGATCGATTCCCTTGAGCAGATCGGGATTGGGGGAAATGATGGAGATAAAGGCGGCTCTCTTGTCCAGCAATGCATTTCTCTTGACCACTTCCCATTCGGGAAAATGCGTGAATACCTCGTCTGCGGCCTTTTCGTACTTGAGCCGGGACAGCCCTTCATCGGTCCAATCGACCAGAACATTGGCGGCCCCTGCATCGTATGCTTTACTCGCAACCAGCCTGACTAGCTCGGTCATCTCCGTGGAACCGGTCACGAAGACGGTCTGACCCTGCTGCACATTGACTCCCACTTTAACGATCAAATCCGCATACTGCTCTAATTTCTGCTTGAAATCAGTCATGGTAAGCCTCCTTGTAAAAATAATCCTGACCTTTACTATTCTGGACAGTGAAAAGTTCTTGTCGAAAAATTCATGGGAATAAAGGTTAAAGGTGCATACAGGAA